>NZ_JBAQEO010000396.1:0-5213 GCF_049286785.1 Rhodococcus sp. (in: high G+C Gram-positive bacteria)
CGTGGAGAGCGATCTCTTCGAGCAGGACCATGAACTGTTCCGCGACTCGGTCCGCGGCTTCGTCGACAAGCACGTCGTCCCGAACCTCGAGAAGTGGGACGGTGACCGGCTCATCGACCGCGACACCTGGCTCTCCGCCGGCAAGCAGGGATTGCTCGGACTGAGCGTCCCCGAGGAATACGGCGGGCCCGGTGAACTCGATTACCGATTCCGCGTCGTGATCCAGTCCGAGATCGCACGGGTGGGCGCGTCGGCGCTGCAGTCGGGATTCTCGACCAACGACGACATCGTCCTCAACTACCTGCTCCGTCATGCCACCGACGGGCAGAAGGAGCGGTGGCTGCCCGGCTTCGTCACCGGCGAGACGATCGGCGCGATCGCGCTGAGCGAACCCGCCGCCGGCAGCGACCTGCAGGGCATCACCACCACCGCGGTGGCCGACGGAGACGGCTGGATCCTCAACGGATCCAAGACGTTCATCACCAGCGGCATCCTCGCCGACCTCGTCATCGTCTTCGCAAAGACGGACCCCGGTGCCGGCTCGCGTTCCTTCAGCCTCTTCGTCGTCGAAGAGGGAATGCCCGGGTTCTCCCGCGGCCGCAAGCTCGACAAGATCGGCCTGCACGCCCAGGACACCGCCGAACTCTTCTTCGCGGACGTGCGTGTCCCGAAGGAGAACCTGCTCGGCGAGCTGGGTAAGGGCTTCGGCTATCTGATGCAGAGCCTTCCGCTCGAACGGCTGGGGATTGCCATCGCCGCCCAGATGTCGGCGGAGGCCGTCATGGGCTGGACACTCGACTATGTCAAGGAACGCACCGCCTTCGGCAAACGCATCGCCGAATTCCAGGGGCTGGGCTTCACCCTCGCGGAACTGCAGACCGCGGTAGAGGTTTCGCGAACCTACATCGACCGGTGTGTTCACGAGTACAACAAGGGCACGCTCACCACCGTCGACGCGTCGAAGGCGAAGCTGTGGGCCACCGAACTTCAGGGCCGCGTCATCGATGCCGGTGTCCAGTTCCACGGCGGCTACGGCTACATGATGGAGTACCCGGTCGCGAAGGCGTTCATCGACGCCCGAATCCAGCGAATCTACGGCGGCACCAACGAGATCATGAAAGAGATCATCCATCGCGATCTGCTGAAGGCCACATAGCCGGACAACGAAAAATGGGGACCCGATGTCGATCGGGTCCCCATTCTCGTCTTCCGCCGGAGCGCAGCCCGCGCGTGCGCTCAGACCGCGGCAGACACCGCCGCCGGAGCATCCGCGACCTCCTGCAACACACCCTCGCGCACGAGCGAGTCGATCTCGTCCGAACTCATCCCGAGGACGGTTTCGCAGATCTCCCGGGTCTGCTGCCCCGCGAGCGGCGCCTGCCGCAGCGGCCAGTCCGGCAACGTCGCCACGTGCGCGACCTGCTTCGCGGTGGGCAGGGGACCGGGAAGCAGCGCGTGTTCGAGTTCGGTGTAGGCCTCGCGAGCGACGAGCTGCGGGTGGGTAAGCAACTCCGGCAGGCGGACCATCGCCCCAGCCGGAACACCTGCCGCCTGCAAGGACTCCATCGCCTCTGACGGCGTGCGTCGCGCAAGCCACCCGGCCAGCACCTCGTCCGCCTCCACGCGGTGTTCGATGCGCGACTCAGCGGTGGCGAAGCGCGGGTCGTCGACCAGGTGAGGCTGCTCGATCACACCGCACAGCCGCGTCCAGTCCGCGTCGTCGCGAACCGTCACCACGCACCATTCGTCGTCGCCCGCGCACGCGTAGACCCCGGACGGCGCCGAGTACGGATCGGCATTGCCCGGTGCGCCGATCGATCCCGGCTCGAGGTACTCGGCGACGAGCTGATTACCCAGCTGCACGATCGCGGTATCGGCCTGCGCTACCTCGATCGCCGCGCCGCGCCCGGTCCGAAGCCGGTTGATCAAAGTGGCGAGAATGGTGGTCGCGGTGACCTGTGCGGCGATGTGGTCCGGGTAGACGGTCGAGCCGTCGCACAGGCCGTCGGAAGCATCCGAATACCGCCACAGCGCCGAGACGCCACAGGCGGCGCGCACCAGCGGCCCGTAGCCGAGGCGCGTGTTCCACGGTCCGACGCTGCCGAACGCGCTGCTCTCCGACACGATGATGCGCGGGTTGACTTCGGCGAGCTCGTCGTACGACAGGCGCATCGAGGCGAGAGTGCCGGGTTTGAAGTTGGCGAGCACGACGTCCGCGTCGGCC
The DNA here is from genome assembly GCF_049286785.1 of Rhodococcus sp. (in: high G+C Gram-positive bacteria). Classification (GTDB taxonomy): domain Bacteria; phylum Actinomycetota; class Actinomycetes; order Mycobacteriales; family Mycobacteriaceae; genus Rhodococcus_F. Next base: position 2,225 of record NZ_JBAQEO010000396.1, read on the forward strand.
GCAAGTTGCTTGAAGATGCGGATGCCTTCGGGGCTGCGCAGGTTCAGGCCGAGGCTGCGCCTGTTCCGATGCCCCCAAGCCACGGACGCTGCGAGGGACGACGCCCGCTTCGATTGGCGCAGCCCGTCCGGGAAGTTCAGGTTCTCGATCTTGATGACGTCGGCGCCGTTGTCCGCGAACTGACGTCCGAGTTCGGCACCGAACACCACGACCCCCATGTCAAGGACCCGCAACCCCTCGAACGGCCGCGAGCCCGTCGCGTGCCGCGGCGCGGGAATCGGATCGCGAGCATCGGAGGTGTTCGACGCGAACACCGTGCTATTGTGCTCGCCGAGTTCCGGTGCGCGGGAGCGTATTCCGGCACGCACACCGTCGATCCTCGCGTATCCGGACGGGACCCGTGCAATAACGCTCGGGGCGATCTCGGTGTCGACGAATGTGCCCGACACGTCGAAGTGCTCGGTGGTCAGCACCTCCGCGACGGTGTTGAGTCCACCGATCGGGATACCCCGAGCGGCGCCCTCGACGACGAGCTGATCGCGCGTGTAGCTGCTGAACAGTGCATCGATGAGCGGGTTGAGCCGGTCGGACGCCGCGAATCGCGCCGGGATGGTGTCGTACTTCGGGTCCGCGAACTCCTGCGGCTTGCCGAGCCATTCGAACATCGACCTCCACTGGCGTTTCGCGAGCAGGCAGATGCGCACCTGCCCGTCGGCGCAACGCAAGACCGGATAGAAGTTGGCGGCGTCGGGGCGGCCTCGCGGGAAGTCCTCCGACCGGCCGGCGGCGGCGGAACCCTGCACGCCGAATCCGGGATCGAAGCCGTGCACGATGACCTCGAACGCCGAGATGTCGACAATGTGGCCACGTCCGGTGTGCAGGCGATCGAAGTAGGCGAGCAGCGCCGACCACGCCGTGTGCACACCCACCGACTCATCGACAAGACCGTTGGGCGGGAGCAGAGGTTGTTCGCCCGGTTCACCGGATCGCGACAGCACACCACTGAGCGCGTAGAGAACCGGCTCGGTCGCAGCCCAGTCCCGGTACGGACCGTCCTGACCGAAGCCGGTGATCGACACCGCGACGAGTGCGGGATTGACCCGGCACAAGTCCGTGGCACCCACACCGCGCGCGGCGAGGAAGCCCGGCGCGAACGACTCCAGCAGAATGTCCGACCGCCGCGCGAGGTCGCGGAGCCGTTCCCGGTCGCCGTCCACGTCGAGATCGAGCGTGACCCCGAACTTGTTCGCGTTGCGCAATGCGAAGGGGATGCTCACCCCGTTGCACACCGGCTGCGCCGAACGCGAAGCCGATCCGGCGGGTCGCTCGACCTTCACGACCTCGGCACCGAGGTCTGCGAGGAACCTGCCCGCGGTGTCCCCGAGCCCGTCCGTCAGGTCCAGTACCCGGACACCGTGCAGTGGTAGTTCCATCATGTGCTCCAAAGTGTGTTCTCGTCGCGAAATCCGCTGTGATCAGCGAGTTCCGAAGTACACGGACTTCGAGGTGAAGTACGGTGCCAGGCCCTCCGGGCCGAGCTCGCGGCCCAGCCCCGACGACTTGACGCCGCCGAACGGTGCATCGAGGTCGAGGGCGTAGTAGTTGACTCCGACAGTCCCGCTGTGGATCCGCGCCGCAAGGCCCAGTCCGTGCTGCTCGTCGGTTGTCCACACAGTGCCGCCCAGTCCGTATTCGGAGTCGTTGGCGATCGCCACCGCGTCGTCCTCGTCGTCATATGCGGTGATGGTGAGCACCGGACCGAAGATCTCCTCCTGCGCGATGCGTGCGGAGTTGTGGACGTCGGCGAACACCGTCGGCTCCACGAACCAGCCGATCGGCTGGGATGCGGGCCGTCCACCCCCGGTGGTGATGCGGTAGCCGTCGGCGCGCCCGGACTCGATGTAGCCCAGCACCCGATCGCGCTGCGCCGCCGAGACCAGCGGCCCGATGTTGGTGGTTTTGTCCAGCGGATCGCCGATGGTCAGCGCCCGCACCGTCTCGGTGACCGCCTCGACGACCTCGTCGTAACGCGACCGCGGCGCGAGAATGCGAGTGCTGGCGTGGCACGTCTGGCCGTTGTTCACCAAGGACACCTCGAGCAGGTTCTTCGTGAATACGTCGAGATCGGCACGGTCGGTGACGATCGCCGCGGACTTCCCCCCGAGTTCGAGGGTGACCGGCCGCAGCAGCCGCCCGCACACCTCGCCGATTGCACGACCGGCCGGAGTGGAGCCGGTGAACGCGACCTTGTCGACGCCCGGGTGCCCGACGAGGTACGCGCTCTCCTCTCGACCGGCAGGAACGATGTTGATCACCCCGGCCGGCAGACCCGCATCGAGTGCCGCGTCGGCAAAGGCGAACGCATCGAGCGCGGTCTCGGGCGCGGGCTTGAGCACCACCGTGCACCCTGCAGCAAGGGCGGGAGCGAGTTTCATGGCCGCGAGCGGCTGCGGATAGTTCCACGGTGTGATCGCCGCAACCACCCCGATCGGTTCCCGTCGCACCACGGTGCGACCACCGAAGGCGCTGGGCCGCACGTCCTCGTTGGATGCGCCGCGGATCAGACCCGCGTAGTACGAGAACATCGCTGCGGCACCGAAACCGTTGACGCCGTTCGACAATGCGATCGGCATACCGTTCTCGCGGCTCACCAGCCGGGCGGTGTCGCGCCCACGAGACTTCAGTGCCGCCGCAAACTTGTCGAGCAGATCGGCACGGTCGGCGTTGGTCAGCGCGCGCCACGGCCCGGCCGCAGCAAGGCGTGCCGACGCCACCGCAGCATCGATGTCAGCCTTCGAAGCCATGGCCGAACGTCCCAGCACCTTTTCGGTGGCCGCCTCGATGACGTCCACGGTGCCACCGGACTTCGGGGCCACCCACCGGCCACCGATGAACAGCTCGTTCCTGTCCGTGCTTTTCGTGTCACGGTGGTTCATATCGCGCCTTTCGGAGGTGGCGGTCAGAGGGTGTCTTCGTGGCCGAACAGCAC
>NZ_JBAQEO010000397.1:0-1879 GCF_049286785.1 Rhodococcus sp. (in: high G+C Gram-positive bacteria)
GTGTCCTCGCGCTCCTGCTCGGCGGTCCAGTTCTCGAAGACCGCAACGGAATCCGAGCCCTCCCCCCAGGCGCGGGACGTCAGAGGCTCGGCGACCCCCTCGAGCCACTCCCGTGCCGCCGTGACGAACTCGTCCATCTCGGGTAGCGCCTTGGTCATCTCGCCTCCTCAGACGGACAGGACGGTGCAGGCGCTGATGCCCGGAGCGCCGTAGACGTGGGTGAATCCCAACCGGGGTGGGCGCGGGACCTGCCTGGCACCGGCTTCACCGCGCAACTGGGTGACGATCTCGTGCACCTGACGCAGACCCGACGCTCCGATCGGTTCGCCGTTCGCGATGCAGCCACCGTCGGTGTTGACCGGCAGTCGGCCGTCGATACCGGTCTCGCGCTCGGCGATCCACTTCTCCTGGTCGCCGTGCTCGCAGAAACCGCACTCGGCCATGTGCATCACCTCGGCACCGGCCTCGGTGTCCTGCAGCTGTGCGACGTCGATGTCACCGGGACCGACACCCGCCGCCTCGAACGCGGCGCGTGCAGCGTCGGCACTCACGCTGCTCGGCGCGCCCGACCCCTGGATGGCGGGGCTGAAGACCTCGAAGGAGCCGAAGCTGCGGGTCCGGATCGCTGCGGAGAGAAGCTTCACCGGGCGGGCGTCGAGCTTGGCCGCCGCTGCCTCACTCGCGAGGACGATCGCGGCGCCGCCCTCACCGGGCGAGCAGAACATGTAGCGCGTCAGCGGATCATTGACCATGTCGGCATTGGCGATGACCTCGGCGGTCATTTCCTCACGCCGCCACGCATTCGGGTTGAGCGACCCGTTGTGGTACGCCTTCTCGGCGACGGCCGCCAGGGTCGACCCGGTGATGCCGTATTCGCGCATGTAGCGCGCAATCTTGATCCCGAAGAACTGCGTGGTGACCATCAAGCCCGCATCACCGTAGCCGGTCGGCAGTCCCCAGTCCTCGGGTTTCGGATCGAATGCCCCCCGCGGATGCTTGTCGAAACCGACGGCGAGCGCGATGTCGGCTGCGCCGGAACGAATCGCGTTGATCGCCGAGATCAGCGCGCTGCCTCCGGTGGCGCAACCGTTCTTGACATTGATGAACGGAATGCCGGTCAGCCCGAGCTCGGCCACGAGAGTGTCCGCGAGCCCCGAGCCGTCACTGCCACCGAAAGCGACCTGAACATCGCTCCATCGGATTCCCGCGTCGCCGAGTGCGGCGTGGATCGCCTCCACGGCGAGCCCGCGTCCCGTCTTGTCCGGTTGACGACCGAATCGGGACAGGCCCGCTCCGATGATGTTCACCGCCGTCATGATCGTTCTCCTTCGCGAGCCGATGCAGTCGCGAAGCGCGGCACCGGATCAGTGGCCACCAGCGTGACCTCCGCATTGTCCTCGAGCTCTTCGAAGCCTGCGCAGTCGAGCACGGCCTCCACCCGGATCCCGTCCGGAAGTTCCACGTACCCGACGGCAAAGGGGACGAACCCCGTTGCCGGCGGAACGTACGGGGGAGACTTGGGCGCGAAGCGCTGGACGGTGAACGCCCAGACCGTTCCCTCGCGCCCAAGATCGATTGTGTCCATCGACGTACGCCCGCATTTCCGGCATACATCACTCACGGGGAATGCCACAGTGCCGCAGTCTGCGCATCGGCTACCCTGCAGCGCAGGCGTCGTCGTCGTACTCATCGATGTCTCCTCGTCGAAACGGCTACGGTCAGCGTCCGGTCCAGACCGGTTCCCGCTTCTCGAGGAACGCGTTGACGCCTTCCTTGCCGTCCTCGGACTGCAGGGCATTACCGACAGCGAGATGCTCCATCACCATCAACGACTGGATATCGGCATCGAGACCACGATCGATGCACATCTTCGTCAGCT
>NZ_JBAQEO010000398.1:0-5214 GCF_049286785.1 Rhodococcus sp. (in: high G+C Gram-positive bacteria)
CCTTGCGGCACGAGAGGATAGCGCTCACGCAACCGCGCGTTACCGGCATCCAACGGCTGCCCGTAAGTGTGGCGCGACATCGACTCCACACCGCCCGCCACAACCACGTCCTGCCAGCCGGACAGAACACCGGTCGCCGCTGCCATCACCGCCTGCTGGCCACCACCGCAGAATCGGCTGAGGGTCAGGCCCGGTACCGTGACCGGCCAACCGGCGGTCAGGACGGCCGATCGAGCGATGTCGTTGGCATGGTCCCCGGCATGTTCGCCGTTCCCCATCACCACGTCCTCGACGTCTCGCGCGTCCAGCCCTCGCGCGGTGAGCTCGCGCAACAGTCCGCCGAGCAACTCCTGGGGATGCACGTCGTGCAGCGCACCCGACGCCTTACCCTTGCCACGGGGCGTACGGACGCCGTCGATGATCCACGCTTCACGCATATTTTCTCCTCGAATTCGGATTGGATACGCGCTCGCGAACAGCGCGTTCTCTGGTCAAAGCGAGATCAGGGCGTCACTGATCGATCCGGAGCGCACGGCAGCTCCGAGCTCCGCATGGAGACCCGAAGCACCCCCGAGAAGCGGTTCCAGGGTCAGCGCACGTCGCAGATAGCGGTGGAAGTCGTGTTCCCAGGTGAACCCCATGCCACCGAGTAGCTGCTGACACACTGCGCGAGCAGTGCGCGTGCAGCGCACTGCTGCCGCCTTCGCAAGTGCCGCACTCTCGGACCCCAGGTCCTCCCACGCCGCATCAGCAGACAAGGCCGCGACTTCATTCCACAGGTGCACGTCCGCCAGTTGATGTTTGACCGCCTGAAACGAGCCGAGGGCCTGGCCGAACTGGTTACGGCTACGCACGTGTTCGACCGTCATCACCTCCATGGCGGCCGCGACTGCGACAAGTTCGTGTGACAGAGCACGTCGACCCGCAGCGACCATGCGGTCCCAGACGTGAGTCGGATCGTCGCCGAGCGCGGCGGCATCGAACACCGTGTCCGCGGTCTGCATCGCCTCGACCCTGCGCCAGCCTGCGGCGGCATCGAGAGGTTCGCCCTCGATCACTTCGATCTGCCCGCACACGGCGAACGCCAGCTCGTCGGCACTGTCGAGACACGGAACCAGTACCCGTCCCGAACCCGACTGCACGACGCCGTCGATCTTCACTTCGCCGTCACCGATGTGACGACTACTCGGCCGATTCCCGCCCGACGCGGGCAGAACGACGCGCAGGTCAGCTGCAAGATCGTCTATCCCGGCCGCATGTAGCAGCACCTGGTCCAATGCCGAACCCGGTGTCAGGAGTCCACCCCGCAGCGAGAACAGGGCACTGACAGCCACCTGCGGATCGTCCTCCAGCAGCTCGATCCATCCGAACTCCTCGAGGGTCTCCCGCGAACGTGATGGGTCGGTTGTCAAGGCCTGTCGCAGGCTCTCGACAACCTGGGCGACGTCGTCGGCGTCCATATCGTCCTTTCCTCCAGCTGTCAGCGCGGCAGACCGAGCAGGCGCTCGGCGATGATGTTTCGTTGAATCTCTGCGGCCCCGCCGTAGATCGACGAGGCGCGGCTGTACAGGTAGTCGTTGCGCCACGCCTTCGCGGTCGCGTCCCCACCGAAGACGATGTCGTCACCGACACCGTTCAGAGCCGCATCGAACAGATACTTCTCGGCGGTCGACATCGCGAGTTTGTCGAGCGACGTTGTCGAACCCACCGGCACGCCCGCAGAAAGGGCACGAACGGTTCGCCTCGACAGGAGGCGAAGAGCAGTCAGCAGTTCGAGCGACTCGCCCACGACCGAGTCGGCGATCACCGAGGCCTTCGCGCCGGCCAGATCGTTCAACCGAGTGCGCAACCAGATCTGGCGCTGCCATGCCGCGGCGCCGCGCTCGCCGGCGAGTACGTACATGGCCACGGCCCAGCCGCCGTCCACGTCACCGAGCAAACGCTCCTCGGGGATCTCGACCTCGTCGAAATAGAGGGAACAGAACTCTTCGTCGCCGTTCATGCTCCGCAACGGGCTGATCTCGATACCCGGCGTGTCCATGTCCAACAGGAAAGCGGATATTCCGCGGTGGGCAGAGTCCGGACTGCCGGTGCGTGCCAGCAGCACACAGCGGTCGGCGAACTGCGCCCAACTGGTCCAGACCTTCTCCCCGGACACCCGCCATCCGGAGTCCGTGCGGACGGCCCTGAGCCGTAGCGACGCCAGATCGCTGCCCGCTCCGGGTTCCGAGAAACCCTGACACCAGGTCTCGTCGCCGCACAGCAGACGCGGCAGCACGTCGGCAGCCAGTTCGGGCCTCGCGAACTCGGCTACCGCGGGCCCGAGGACTTCTTGGGTTGCGAACGAGAACGGTGGCGGGTAGCCCGCAGCCGCAAGTTCCTCGCTCACGATGCTGCGCAGGATGGCGGTGCCACCGAGGCCGCCGATCGACTCCGGCCAGCCAAGCCGGATCCACCCCGAGTCGAACAGCATCCGCTGCAAATGGCGCAGCCGTTCGAACACATCGGTGACATCGCCGCCGGTCTCGCGGAACTTCTCGAGTTCGACGCTGTTCGACGACAGCCATGCCCGGAAAGCGGTCCGAGCCGCATCGACCGACTCCGGTACCTCCAGCGATGAGGAATCCGTCATGGTGCGATCGCCTCTTCTCGATCGGGCAACCCGAATTCGGCAAGTCGATCGGCTCTCGGACCCCAATCGTCCAGTACCTGTTGGGTGTCCTCGCCGGGGATTCGTGCCGGCGTCGGATCCGCTGCGGGTGTTCGGCTGAACCGTGGCGCCGGTGCCGGCTGTCGCAGCCCGGCGACCTCGACGAATCCTGAACGCGCCCGGCAGTGTTCGGCATCGGCGACCTCGCCCGGTGCCAGTACGGGGGATACACAGGCATCCAGCTCCGCGAACACCTGGGACCATTCTTCTCGCGTCCGGCTCGAGAACACGTCTTTGAGACGTGCACGTAACTCGCTCCACCGTTCACGTTCCATCTGTCCCGGCATGGTGGGATCCTTGTCGAGTCCCAACCCGATCAACAGCTGTTCGTAGAAGCGGCGTTCCAAGGCGCCCACCGCTACGTAGCGTCCGTCCGACGTCTCGTACGTGTCGTAGAAGGGGGCGCCGCCGTCGAGCAGGTTGGTGCCGCGATCGTCCGACCAGTTTCCGTCTGCCCGTACCCCGTGCACGAACGCGGTCAGGAGCGCGGCACCGTCGACCATCGCAGCGTCGACCACCTGGCCCAGGCCTGAATTCGTGCGCTCGTGAAGGGCGGCGAGAATTCCCACAGCCAACAGCATTCCGCCACCGCCGAAGTCACCGACCAGATTGAGCGGTGCAATCGGGCGTTCCCCTTCCCGCCCGATCGGCTCGAGGGCGCCGGCGACCGCGATGTAGTTGATGTCGTGGCCGGCGCGCGGAGCCAGCGGACCTTCCTGTCCGTATCCCGTCATCCGTGCGAAAACGAGACTCGGATTGTCCGACAGCAGTACGTCGGGCCCCAGTCCCAGTCGTTCCATCACGCCCGGCCGAAAGCCCTCGACGAGAACATCTGCCGAGGAGGACAGCTCGCGGACCAGCGCAATGCCCTCTGGTGATTTCAAATCCGCTGCGACGGAGCGTCGCCCGCGCACCAGCGGGTCGTTGCGCCGCCGGGGTTCACGTCCGGGTTTTCCTGGACGATCGACGGTGACCACATCGGCCCCGAGGTCGGAAAGAATCATGCACGCAAAAGGTGCGGGTGCCGCGCTCGCGATTTCGAGAATGCGCACACCGGCAAGTGGACCTGCCATCACTGCACCTCCCTGATCACGTGGCCGGCGCTTCCAGAATGTGGACCGCGCACGCGGAAGCCAGGCCGATGACGTGGGTCAGACCCACCTTGGCTCCGGCGATCTGGCGGTCGCCCGCCTCGCCGCGCAGGTGAGTGGCAACCTCGTAAAGGTTCGCGATTCCGGTCGCTCCGATCGGATGCCCCTTCGACAGCAGGCCGCCGGACACGTTGACCGGAGTCTTCCCGTCCCGCATCGGTGCCCCGGAGTCGATGAAGTCGCCCGCACCGCCCGGCTCGCACAGACGAAGATTGTCGTAGTGGAGCAGCTCGGCCGTCGCGAAGCAGTCGTGCAGCTCGACCAAGTCGAGATCTTCCGGTCCGACTCCCGCGGCCTCGTATGCCTGGTCCGCCGCCATCCGCGTCAGCGTGTTGACGTCGGGCTGTACCTGACCGCCCTCTGTCCAGGGATCGGAGGTCATCACCGATGCGGACACCTTGACGGCACGGCGGCGCACATCCGGATCGAGAGTCTTCAGTTTGGCGTCCGACACCAGAACGACCGCGGCGGCACCGTCACCTGTCGGGCAGCACATCGGCAACGTGTTGGGGTAGCTGATGACCTCGGCCGCGAGTACCTCCTCCAGCGAGAACTCCTTCTGATACTGCGCCAACGGATTCAGCGTCGAGTGCAGGTGGTTCTTGACGGCAACCTTGGCGAACTGTTCGGCGCTCACCCCGTGCGCGAGCGCGTACTCGGTGCCGGCCTGACCGAACACCCCCGGCATGAGGCCCGTGCCGATCAGACCCTCGGTCTTCACCACAGCTCCATAGCGCCCCTTGGGAGTGAATACCTTCTTCTCACCCGCCTTCTTCGCGGCGCCTCCGAGCATGCCCATCTTGCCCATTTTTTCGACGCCGACCGCGAGAGCCATGTCGCACTCACCTGCTTTGATGCCCATCATCGCAACCCGTACGGCGGTGGCTCCCGTGGCACATGCGTTCACCACGTTGAACACCGGTATTCCGGTCTGTCCGATCTGTTTCTGCAGGCGCTGACCGTTGTGCGAATTGGCCTCGTACACATTTCCCATCGCAAGCAGACCCATATCGGCCATCGACTGCCCGGAGTCGGCCAACGCATCCATCGACGCGGTGGATGCGAGGTCGAGCAGATCCTGGTCGGGGAACCGACCGAACTTGGTCATCGCAGCGCCGATGATCCAGATGTCGTCACTCATTCTCATGCTCCGATCGGTTCGTACCCGAAAGCCACCGCGGTGGTTCCGTCGTCGTCGGTGCCGGCATCGAACGTCACCAGGCGCACCTTGGTCTCAGGCTCGATCAGGGTCGGATCCGTGACCCCGACAAGATTGGCCTTGACCACTCCGCCACCCGCGAGTTCGATCACGGCCGAGGTGTAGGGGCCCGACTTGGAGCCGCGCTGCACAAC
>NZ_JBAQEO010000399.1:0-2851 GCF_049286785.1 Rhodococcus sp. (in: high G+C Gram-positive bacteria)
GAACGCATTCAACGTTGTTGCCCCCCGTTCATGTTTCCGATCCGACCTGGAATCGGGCCTGCACGCCACCCCGTTACTGTGAAGAGGCCCACCTAGTTTTAGCTGAACCTGATCCTTGTGTCTCCCGGCTCGCGAAATTCGCTACTCAGACAATAATGAGCTAGCGCGCCGCTCACCACGTGAGGGTCATTGCTGCGACGTAGGTCACAGCTATCATCTTCGCAACCACGATGACAGGAGCTCCAATCCGTGAACGACGAACCCCGCGGTGACGCCGAAAACCTTGATGCTGCGGGCAATTCTGCGGACGATTCCCCGGTACGCCGGGTGCGTAAACGTACCCAGGTCAAGAGCAAGGCCTACAAGCGCAAGCGTGGCCTGATCACGGGCGGTTTTCTGGCACTGCTCGTGGTGGTCGGACTGGGGCTGTGGCTGGGGTATTCGGCGAAGGAAGCGCGCACGAATCTCTACGAGGCGCGCAACCACGCCCAGCTCGCGAAAGACGCTTTACTGGACGGTAATACCGAGGATGCGGAGCGTTCTTCTGCTGACGCCGACAAGTATGCGAACAACGCGTACGACTACACGCACAACGTTCCGTGGAGCATTGCTTCGGCGATTCCGTGGGTCGGCAGCCCCTTCGACACGTCCCGGCAGATCTCCGAGGTGGTGCGAGGCCTCACATCGGAGGTGTTGACGCCGGCCGTCGAAGCCGGAACTTCCTTGGCGCCAAACCAACTCATCGCTTCTGGCGGAAAGGTAAACCTGCAGCCACTGCAGGAAGCAGCGCCGGTATTGGACCAGACCGCCGTTGCGGCACGCCGTTGGGACGATGCAGCGCAGGCTATCGACGAGCCCGCATACCTCGGGTCCGTTTCCGAGGCGCGAACACTATTGCAAGACCAGCTGACCGAGCTGTCGAAGCTTTTGGGCAATACCGCAATTGCGGCGAAGCTGGCTCCCACCATGTTGGGCGCCGACGGTCCGCGCAGCTATTTCATGGCCTTCCAAACCAACGCCGAGGCCCGCGGAACCGGCGGACTGCTCGGTGGTTATGGCATCGTCCGCGCGAATGACGGTGTTGCGCGAGTGGATACTCTGGGCCGCAATTCGGATCTTCCGATGAACAGTCAGCCACTCGACCTCGGCCCGGAATTCGCTGCACAGTACGGGCGTAGCCGGCCGACTACCGACTTCCGTAACAGTAATCTGAGTTCGCATTTCCCCTATGCCGCGCAGATTTGGAAGTCGCAGTGGGCTCAGGATTCCGGCGAGCAGGTGGACGGCGTGATCGCCACCGACCCGATCGCACTGAGTTATGTGCTGGGCGCTATTGGTCCGGTGAAGATGCCGGACGGTGAGGTGATCAGTGCCGACAATGTGGTGGAGCTGACCGAGTCGACTGCGTACATCCGGTTCGCTGACGATAATGCCGCCCGGAAGCAGTATTTGCAGACGGTGGCCGCCCGGGTGATCGACAAGATGACCGGCGAGATCAAGTCGCCGCAGAAGCTTTTGGATGCTCTGGGCCGTGCGGTGGGTGAGCGCCGGATCGCGGTGTGGAGCGCGCACCCCGAGGAGCAACAAGTTTTGGCCGGCACACCGCTGGGGCACGTGGTGCCGAATGATGCAGCACCTTATGCGGGGGTGGTGATCAATAACCAGGCGGGCAATAAACTCGACTACTACCTGACCCGAGAGATTGACTACACCGCCGAAAGCTGCGTCGGTGACACTCGACGTTCGACGGTGACGGTGAGGCTGACAAACGACATTCCGGATGGCGATTTTCCCGAGTATGTAGCAGGAACGCATATCAACACGCTGGGTGTCCCGAAGGGGACGAACGTGTCGGCGATTTCGCTGCTCGCCACTCAGAGCGCGCAGTTGCGGAATGTGACGATCGACGGCAAGCCCACGATGTTCCTGACAGGACGGGAGCTGGGACATCCGGTATTCGATGTGTTGGTCCCGGTGAGACAAAGCCGAACGACGGAGATCAAGTACGAGTTGACTGAACCGACCACGCCTGGTGAGGCGCGGGTACCAGTGCAGCCGTTGGTGGATGACCCGACAGTGTCGGTGAATGTGCCGAACTGCGGCAGCTAGATTCGAACGGTGACGCCCCATATCGCACCTACCGCTGCCACAGCCTTGACTGTGGCAGCGGGCGGCGCTGCTGGTGCAGCGCTCCGATATCAACTGTGGCGTTGGTGGCCGGACGGTGGAGCCGGATTTCCGTTTACCACCTTCGCCATCAACGTGGTGGGTTGCTTCTTGTTCGGCGTGTGCGTCGGCGTCATGCCCAACGACGAGCACGGACGTGGTGCGGTATTGCGCCATTTCTTGACATTCGGCGTACTCGGCGGGTTCACGACCTTCAGTTTCTTTGCTGTACAAGGGGTGACCCTCACCTCGCCGAAGATTGGCGCTCTGTACCTGGTGGTGACGCCAATTCTGGCGATCAGTGCAGCGATGCTAGGAAGGTGGTGTACAGCTTGTCTCTCGGCTGGCGCACGCAATGAGAGACACGCGAGATGAACATTCCAACATCGACGAGCTATCTCTCGTGGGCCGCTGCTGGCGGCGCCCTGGGCGCACTGCTGCACTACCTCATGGTAACGGGTTTCGGCCCGGTGGTAGGTACGCGTCGCGTCACCGTGGTGTTGGCAATGTGCTCGTGCATGTTGCTGGGAGTTTTTGCAGCCGCTGGGCGGGACGGCAACGCTTCTGTGTTCGTCGGTGTGGGACTTCTTGGGTCACTCACTCCGTTTACCGCGTTCGTCGATGAAAGCTTGCGGTTTCACGCCGTCCGATCATTCAAGCGAGTTCTGATCCTCGCAGTATGGAC
>NZ_JBAQEO010000400.1:0-3895 GCF_049286785.1 Rhodococcus sp. (in: high G+C Gram-positive bacteria)
AGACGCTGCGCGGTCTCTTCGGGGCTGACGTCGTCGCCGACGAGCTCGTAGGTACCTGTCTGGACGACGGAATGCACGATGGTTTCGGGATAGACGTGCATGAGGTTGAAGCCCTGGGCGCCGTCACGTCCGCGCTGTGCACCGGAGGGAACGTTGAGATCCTGGGTGTAGCAGGTTGCGGAGGCGACCGATACGGGAATGCCCGCGAAGGTGGCTGTCGTCGAGTAGTGCAGGTGTCCGGCCAGGATGGAGCGTACGTCGCTGCCGCGGAGGACGTCGGCGAGCCGGCGCTGATCCCGTAATTCGACGAGTACGGCCAGGTCCAGCACGCACGGGACGGGCGGGTGATGCAACGCCAGGATGGTGCCGTACGGCGCCGGGACAGCGAGCTCGGACGCCAGCCACTCGAGTTGCTCATCGGAGATCTCACCGTGGTGATATCCGGGCACGGTGGAGTCGAGGGTGATGATGCGCAGTCCGTCGACGTCGTAGACCCGATCGACGGGCTCGGTCGACGACGGCTCGCCCAGGAGTTGCGTCCTGAAGTGGCCGCGGTCGTCGTGGTTGCCCATTGCCCAGATCACCTCTGCACCGAGGGACGCCGCCACCGGCTCCACGATGGCGCGGAGCTTCTCGTACGCGCCCCGTTCGCCCGTGTCCGCGAGGTCACCGGTGAATACCAGAGCGTTCGGGCGGGCGTGGGACGCCTCGATCTCGGCGAAGATCTGCCGCAGAGTTTCCTCGCTGTCGAGAGCCCCGTAGAGCAGGTCGCCGTCGACCAGGTGGGTGTCACTGATGTGAAGCACGAAGTGCGACGGTCTCGGGTACTCGGCTGTGCGTATGTCGGCTGCCTCTGTGCCGATCATCGGTTTCTCGCTTCCGTTCGCCCGACGGGCGGGTGCCCGGGTGGCGCCCATTGGTTGTCCACCCTAGCGAAGTCGGTCGAGGCCACCGCCGAGGGCACGCTCGGTAACGGCGAAGTGAACCATGCGAGGCAACCGGATGACGCCTGGTCATTCATGGTTCGCACACAGCGACTGTGTTACGGCTCACATTTGCTGCTCGTCGGCCCGCAACCCAGCGGGGGAACGATTCCGGGGTGGGCGGCGTCACCCGAAGACTCGGTTCTATTCGCCTGAAGGTGCCCCCACACCCTCGGGGGCACCTTCAGGCGAACGGACCGGGGGGACAGTGCACCCCCACCCCGCTTCTTCCACAATTGCCATGTCACAGCCGAAGGTGTTGGCGAGAAGGACCGCGTCGGCTGCGACGAGACCCAGGGGCGCGTCTGCGGCCTCGTCCGCCAGTTCCGCGCACATCTCGTCCGTCTCGGCGTCGCCGGTGTCGATCCAGACGATCGTGCGGTCTCCTGTCCCGCCGGAATCCTCGGCCAGGACTGTGAGCTCGCTGACGTCCGGGTCGGGCCCTGCCGGCCCGGCCGAGGCGCTCCCTATCGCACCGGCGAGCGAAATCGAAAGAGCGGCACAGCCGGCCAGCGCTGCGCGGGTAGTGATGTTCACGGTGAGTCGAACCTCCCTGGATCTCTCCGCGACCGCTCTGGTCGCTGGCATCCAGCTTGGAACGCACCCTGCGCCCGTCAAAGCCACCCCAGGGTGAGTGCGACACCCCCTCCCTTCACACCGCGTCGAACGGCTCACCGTCGAGCGCCACCGACTCGCGGCCGTCCGGCCCCTTGGGCACGTCACCGACGAGGGTGATGCGGTACAGCCGCCTGTCGTGATCGAGGGTCAGGTCCTGCGGTGCCAGATGGACGGTCGCGCGGTTGTCCCAGAACGCGATGCTGCCCGGCTCCCATTTGAACCGCACCGTGTACTCCGGCCGGGCCAGCTCCTCGTAGAGCAGGCCGAGCAGCCGACGGCTCTCGTGCGGCGAGACGCCGACGAGGTGCGTGGTGAAACCGGGGTTGACATACAGCGCCCGCTCCCCCGTCTCCGGATGCACCCGGACCACCGGATGCTCACTCAGCAGGGGGCGCTGCTGGACGCGGCGCTTGTAGTCGTCGCTGGCATCCGTGCCGTCCGGCGGGGTGAAACGGTGCACAGCCCGCAACCCGTCGGCCAGCTTCCGTACCGGTGCCGCCAACCCCTTGTAGGCGGCGACGGTATTGGACCATTGGGTGTCCCCGCCGTACGGCGGGAGGGTTTCGGCACGGAGTATCGATGCGGCCGGAGGGTTGACGGCAGCGGTCACGTCGGCGTGCCAGCCGGGCTTGTCGTAGCCGCGGCTCACGGCGTAGCGAGACTTGAACCGGTCCTTGAAGATCGGGTAGATCGTCGGGTAGTTCGGGTCGGGAATGGAGTCGAACAGCGGATGCGCCGGTGTGGGTGACCCGAAGTACGACGCGAATCGCAGATGCGCGTCGTGGTCGACGAACTGGTCGCGGAAGAACACCACCTTCCACTGCAGCAGCGCCGCCCGGATCACTGCGACATCGCTTTCGGCCAGCGGTTGCGTGAGATCCACACCGCGGATCTCGGCGCCTGCCCAGCCCGACTGCGGCCGAACCTCGATGCCACCCAGTACCTGTGTCATTGTCTGATCTCCTTCACGGTCGATGGTTTCTTACGAATCGATCGGTTTCGGGGTCACACCGTCCAGTTCGTTCAGTGCGTTGGAGGGAACGAGGTACTCGCGGTGCACGTTGCGAACTGCGGCGCACCCGCGGTGGGATCGATGAGCCCGGATTCACCGGCCGCCGACGCAGAACCTTCTGCGCCGGCTGCCTTCTCGAGTACGGTGGCCACGATCAGGCCGCCCCGAACCGCTCACCGGAGATCGATTCGGATGCTCGTCCGTCGACGCCGACCGGCACGTCCCCGACCAGGGTGATGCGGTGCAGCACCCGGTCGTGTCCGAGGTGATCGACGTCGCGAGGCGCCAGATGGAGAGCGGCGCGGTTGTCCCAGAACGCGACGCTGCCCGGTTCCCACTTGAACCGAACGGTGTATTCGGGTCGTGCCAACTCCTCGAACAGCAGGTCCAGCACGTGCCGGCTCTCACGAGGGGAGAGATCTACGATCTCACGGGTGAAAGAGGGATTGACGTAAAGGACGCGTTCACCACTCTCGGGATGCACCCGCACCACCGGATGGATCGAGGCGAGCGGGTTGGTGCGCACCAGGTCACCGATCTTCTCGTCGCTGCGGTCGGCCGAGAAGTTGGACCCGAAGCGATGCTCGGCATGCAGCTCGTCGATGAAGGCGCGCACCGGCTCGGACAGGCCCTGGTATGCGACCGCGACATTGGCGAACTGGGTGTCGCCACCGAACGGCGGCACTGCCTCGGCCCGCAGAATGGAGTGTGACGGCGGGTTGATCAGCGGAGTCACATCGGCGTGCCAGCCGGGGCCGTTGGCGCCCTGACGTTTTCGGTACTTCTCTCCGTAGCGCTCGTTGTAGGCCTTCGGCGAGACCGTGTGGATCTCGGGGAACCCCTCGGGTGCGGTGTCACCCTCGTACGGGTGGCCTGGTGTGACCTCACCGAACTGCTTACCGAAGGCGATCTGCTGGGCGTGGTCGAGTTGCTGGTCGCGGAAGAACACGACCTTCCACTGCAGCAGTGCCTCGCGAATCTGCGCGGTTTGACTCTCCGACAAAGGATTCGACAGGTCGACCCCGGAGATCAGGGCACCGGCCCAGCCGGAGAGTGGTTCGATCTGCAAGCGGGTGTCGATCGTGGAAGTCATCTGTCGTGCGCTCCTCATACGTGGTGATGGGTGCGGGCCGCAGGCTGTGCGGGGCTGCTTCGATATCACGAACGTAGGGGCGATAGCCCGGCATCACACGGGTTGGAATCGACGTGATGGAAAGGCTGCCGAAGCGCGGTGAAAACGCACCCCTTACTGTGATCGTTGTCATACACATTTGCATCACTT
>NZ_JBAQEO010000401.1:0-4912 GCF_049286785.1 Rhodococcus sp. (in: high G+C Gram-positive bacteria)
GGACAACACCGTGACGGCATCCGGGACCATGTACGAGGGCAGGGATCGCCCGACGTGTGCGATCAGCGACTTCACGTCGACATCCGAAGCCGATTCGGGAACGACATACCCCACGAGTCGCTGGCCGAGCGGGCTGTCGTGAACGATTGCAACCGACTGCGCCACATGCGGGTAGGACGACATGGCAGCTTCGATCTCGCCCAGTTCGATCCGGAGACCGCGAACCTTGACCTGGAAATCGGTGCGGCCGAGGTATTCGATACTTCCGTCCGTCCGCCACCTGACGAGGTCACCGGTTCGGTAGAGCCGCGACCCGTCGGCAGCGAAGGGGCTGGCCACGAATCGTTCGGCGGTGAGATCTGGTCTGCCCTCGTACCCACGGGCCGATTGGACACCGGCAAGGTACAGTTCGCCCGCGGATCCGATCGGTGCAGGTCGCAGATGACCGTCCAGCACGTACGCCTCGGTGTTCCACACCGGAGTTCCGATGGGCACGACCTGCTGACATGCTGGGTCGACTTCACCGGCGGTTGCATGCACCGTGAACTCGGTGGGTCCGTACAGGTTGTGCAATTCGGCATCGGACACCGAACGGAACGATGCGGCGAGGGAAGGCGGGAACGCCTCGCCTGCAACGAGAACGGTGCGCAGGCCGGCGAGCTGGGTGCGGTCGGCTGCGGCGGCGAAGACGGACAGCATCGAGGGCACGAACGACGTCGCCGTCACTCCCTCTCGGGCGATCACATCGGCGAGGTAGACGGGATCGCGATGCCCCTCGGGCGCGGCGATCACCAGACGTGAGCCGGACGCGAGAGGCGCGAACAGCTCCCACACCGACACGTCGAACGTGACAGGGGTCTTCTGCAACACCACGCCGCGCGAGTCGAGTCGATACCGATCGGAGATCCACGTGACCTGATTCAGGACGGACGCGTGACTCACCGCCACGCCCTTGGGCCGACCGGTCGATCCCGACGTGTAGATGACGTACGCGAGGTTTGTCGGCCGCAGATCCACCGGCCTGTCGGCGTCGGTGATCGCGGCGGCAGAGACATCCGCGAGCTCGAGCCGGTCGATCTCCACCACTCGGTGGTCGGTGGCGAGATCGAGACGGTCGCGTGCCACGGTCAGAATGCACAGCGGACGCGCGCTGTCGAGGACATGGACGGTTCGGTCGGCAGGATGGTCGGGATCGAGCGGGACGTACGCCCCGCCCGCCTTCAGGACGGCATACACCGCCACCATCGAGTCGATCGACCGGCGAATGGCGAGCACGACCTTTGTCTCCGGCCCGACGCCCATGCCGATCAGCACTCTCGCGAGCCGATTGACGCGCGCGTCAAACTCCGCATAGGTCAGTGTTTCGCCCTCGAAGACCAGCGCCGTAGCCTCCGGCGCACGTGCAACCTGAGAGTCGAACAGGTCGATAACCGTGCCGTGTGGCGGGGACACCGTCTCGCCGTTCCATCCGGAGACCACCTGGTCACGTTCGACGTCGCTGATCGCAGCGACGTCGGAAACCGGCGTGTCGTCGCCCGCTTCGAGGAACCGTTCGAAGAACTCGAAGAACCGAGTGTGGTGCCGGCTCAGTTCCTCACTCGAGTAGAGATTGGGATTAGCCTCGAAATCGATGTGGATGTTACTGCCGGCAACACCCTGATAGATGTTCACGGAGAGGTCTTCGACCGGACCTGTGGTGAGGACGTTCTGATGTCCGGTGACTGATCCCAGCTTGATCTCGCTGTGGAACATCATGATGTTGACGGACGGACCGAAGAACCCGCGTTGACCCTGAGGTGCACCGGCGTCTCTGCGGATGTCCTCATGCCGGTAACGCTGGCGGCGCAGCGCGCCGGTCAGCTCGAGCTGGACGCTCCGGACCAGTTCCGGGACGGTCATCTCGGGCGTGATGTGCAGCCGGAGCGGAACGATATTCGACACCATGCCACCGGAGCGACGCAACGTTGCAGTGGTGCGGGCCGAGACCGGAAGGCTCAGCACGACGTCGTTGCTGTCCGTCATGTGAGCCAGGTATGCGGCGAAAGCCCCGACCACCACGGGCGCCGAGCTGGAGTTGCTGCCGCCCAGGGCCTCGTTCAGCAGGGCTGCGGTCGACTCGGGCAGGGCGTCGGAGGCGACTCGTGCGAACCGGCCCACCATGGCGGCCCGCCCCGCAAGGCTCGGCGCCTCGGGGAGGTGCGCGGTGCGTTCCGCCCAGTACTCGCGGTCCTTGACGAAGCGTTCGGAACTGCGGTAGCGCTGCTCGTCCTCGACGATGCGGACGAGGTCCTCGGCGCGGCAGGCCGGCGGCTCCTCACCGGCCACGAGGGCCGTGTAGATCTCGGCAGTCCTGGCAACGAGAGCCATCGCACCGAAGCCGTCGAGGGCGATGTGGTGGATACGGCTGTACCAGAAGTAGTGGTCGTCGGCTACCTGGAGCAGGTAGACAACGATCAGCCGATCCTCGAGAAGGTCGACAGGGGCACTGTAGTTACCCCGCATCCACGTCTCGGCGGCACCGACGGGGTCGTCGCCCGCACGGAAGTCGACGAACGTGATCGCGTCCTCGAGAGTCTTGTCGACGTACTGGAACGGCACTCCGTCGATCTCCACGAGACGAAGGAATCCGGAGCCGAACTCCCGCCCGGTGCGGTCGCTCGCCTCCGTCAGCAGATCGAGATCGATGTGACCGCGCAACTCGATGTACTGAGCGATGACCAGCGGCACGTCACCCATTGCGTGCTGGGCGAACCAGATGCCTCGCTGTGCAGCCGAGAGCGGAAAGATTCCTTCAGGAGCACCGTCACTGCCCGCTGCCTGTCCCGACCTCAAGGATTACTCCGTTCTCGAGCGCGGCGGCGTACTGCCGCCGGCGTCACTGATGATTCATGCCTCTGCGCCGACGACCTGTGCCGTCGGCCGGTATTCGGATGAAAGCCATCACATGAACGGGCCTTGTGGATTCGAATCGGCGGCCTGTGGATATGCGCACGAATCGAGGATCGACCTGCACTGATCGAAGAGTCCCACCACACTCGAAGTCGATGCCCGACGATCGTCCGAAACCCGATTGCCCGAGCCGTTCGACACTCCAAGGTTCTTGCATCCCGAACCACTTGTGGTCAGCGGGTTCATACGTGGCTCCGTTCTCTCATCGATCCAACAAGCGGCCACCCAATCGGTGCTCGTCACCATTCGGGCAGTCAATCGGTTCTGCCGTGGATACGAAAGCTGGGTGTCGCACCGTCGTCATTGCTCCCGACCTCCTACCCATCGCTCGTACCCATTTACTCTGACCCATCGGTGACAGATTTCCTGCTGCATTACAGCCTGAACAGCGCCGAGGGGTGTATCGGCCCCGGCCCCGCGACCGTTACGACACGAGTGCGACCTGCCCGCGCATCGATACTTCCAGAATCGCGGTGGGATTCCATGATGACGCGCAGATCCGCCCTCAGCGAGAACACAATTCGGGTTTGCGGTATACCTGAGATCGAAAGACCGTACCCAAGGTCGGTAATTTCGGACTTCCACAACGGCTGCGTCTGCATTCGTGCACACCACCTCCCGACCAACACTCCCCCTCGGTGCGAAACGATCAGCCGATTGCTCGCAGCCTCTCACCCTTTCTGCCCCTCTGAACGCAGTTTGCCAACCACCGTGTCTACCAAAGGCGCGCGCGGGTCTCAAAACGGTCATATCGTGCAGGTGCCACGGATACGCTCTCCAGCACGCGCGAAATCCCTCACCAGACGCACGCCGGGGCCCGACGCCGTCACTCGCCCCGAAACCCGAGTCGGGATATTTCTCACATTCGGCGGGCCTGAAAGTTGCTCCACCTACCGGTGAGTAACGATAAGGGCCTAGCTTCCCGGCGTGGTCCGCACCTGCGCACCGAACCACTCGAGCAGTTCGGGATCGTCGACGGCACTGCGCTCGACCGCGCGGCTCGCGTCCACCCCCTGGAAGATCCTCTTCAGAGGGACCTCGAGTTTCTTCCCGGTACGGGTGTGCGGAATAGCGGGAGCGGCGATGATCTCGTCGGGAACATGACGTGGCGAAGCCCCCTCCCGAATAGCATTATTGATGCGTTCACGCAAACCGTCGTCGAGTTCGGCCCCTGCCGAGAGAACCACGAAGAGAGGCATCCAGTAATCCCCGTCCGGAAGATCCACCCCCACCACCAAAGCCTCGGCGACTTCCGGAAGCTTCTCCACCACCTGATAGATGTCGGCGCTGCCCATCCGAATTCCGTTGCGGTTCAGCGTGGAATCGGAGCGCCCGTGCATCCTCACCGTTCCGCGATCGGTGATCGTGATCCAGTCGCCGTGCCGCCACACTCCCGGGTAGACGGCGAAATAAGCCTCGTGGTAACGCTTTCCGTCCGGGTCGTTCCAGAACGACACCGGCATCGACGGCATGGGTGCGGTGATGACCAGCTCACCCACCTCACCTCGCACGGAGTTGCCCTCCTCGTCGAACGCGTCGACGGCAGCACCGAGGCAGGGCGCGGACAGTTCACCCGGCCACACCGGGACCGTCCGTGCACCGCCGATGAACGCCGACACCACATCCGTGCCGCCCGAGATCGACATCACGGGAACGGTACGACCGACGTTGTCGGCCAGCCACGACGACGAGGATGCGGGCAGCGTCGAACCCGTGACGCCCACCGCACGCAAAGCCGTCAGGTCGTGATCACGTGCGGGCACCGCCCCTGCCTTCTCGCAGGCGAGCACGTACCCCGGGCTCGTTCCGAGAACGGTGACGCCGAGCCGGGAAGCCAACGCCCACAGCGTATCCGGGGTGGGGAACGACGGACTTCCGTCATAGCAGACAACCGTCGCGCCCACCAGCAGCGCTGACGTCTGGAAGTTCCACATCATCCAACTCGGGCTCGTGTACCAGAACA
>NZ_JBAQEO010000402.1:0-20703 GCF_049286785.1 Rhodococcus sp. (in: high G+C Gram-positive bacteria)
GAGTTGCCGGACATCGACCAGCTCGTCGGGGTGTGCCGCGACGCCTCCGACAATGCAGTCACATTGGATATACGAGACGACGCCGGGTGTGCATGGGAAATGTGGCACGGAGGCCTCGAGCGCGTTGAGGGCACGGTCTGGGATTCGATCGATAAATGGGTGGCACGTCTGTTCGGCGTCTTCGACGACCACTAAAGCTTAACTATGTCCCACTTGCCATCCTGATCGCTGCCTGCCTGCACTTCGGGAGCGGCGCGTTTCACGCTGGGTCTGCGCGTCGTCCACCGAGTCGTCGAGGTCAACCAGGCCCGGGCGGGTCAGACTTGGCACCCGTGGACGTGTTCGACCTCATGCGCAGTCACCTACTGTGATCAGCGGAACAGCTGACCGTGAGGATCGAAGAGGAGAACAAGGTGCGAACAGGCGAACCGGTTGCGGCAGGTATTCCGTTGGCAGCACCTGATCAGCAGCGTGCTGCCAACGCGCCCCTGCAGACCGCCTATGCGGTCGCCGGCGTCGCCGCCGTGGTGCTCATTTTTGTGGGATTGCTGCTGTCGCAATACATGCCGCCGCCGAAGGCCGACTGGTCCGCCGAGCACATCCAGGTCTTTTACCAGTCCCACACCGCATTGAAGCGAGTGGGGATCTTCCTGCTGCTGTTCGGCACGACGCTGTTTGCCGTGCTGGTCGCGGGGATGAAGGTTGTCCTCGGCCGGATCGAGGGGCCGGGCCGGCCGCTTGGGCTGCTGCAGGCGATCATCGGAGCGGCGGGCACCGCCCTGCTGATGCTCTTCGCGATGATTCTTGCGGTCGCTGCCTTCCGGCCGGAGCGAAGCCCAGAGATCACCCAGGCTCTCCATGACCTCGGTTGGTTCATGGCTTTCATCTCAGCGGTGCCGTTCACACTGCAGGCGGTAGCCATCGCGGTCGCGATCCTGACCAACCGGGAAACTGTGCTCCCGCGTTGGTTCGGATACTTGAACATCTCGGTGGCCGTCCTTCTGCTACCCGGTGCCGCGCTGCTGTTCTTCAAGACCGGGCCGCTCGCCTATCACGGCATCCTCAGTTACTGGATACCGGTTTTCGACTTCGGAATCTGGATGCTCGCGATGGCCTGGGCGATCCGTCGTTCGGCCCTCACTCCGGATTCGTCCATCTCGGCGGCTGCATGACCGAGACCACCCTCTCAACACGCCCGGTCCCCGGTGAGCACGTCCCGGGGGAGCCGGGACTGTGGATTCTCGTGCTGGGGGACCTCGTCGTCTTCGGAGTGCTGTTCTGTTCGTTCCTCGCCGCCCGCAACAGCGGCCCAGCGATGTTCGCGCAGTCGCGACAAGAGCTGACAGTTGTTGTGGGCGTGGCGAACACGTTGATCCTGCTGACCAGTTCGCTGCTCGTCGCCCAGCTGGTCCAGCGCCATCGCGGCGGTGACCGTTCAGCGGGCCGGTTCGCCCTCGGAGCCATCATCTGCGGCGTCGCGTTTGTCGCGGTCAAGCTGTTTGAGTGGACTCACCTGCTGGTCAACGGCATTGGTCCCGGCGTGAACACCTTCTTCACCTGGTACTTCGTGCTCACCGGGCTGCACCTCTTACACCTTCTGCTGGGGCTCACCGGCTTGTTGGTCGTCCGCCGCGTCGTGGTCCGTCTGGAACCGAAGAGCAGTGATCGCGTCGTCGTCGAAGGGGTCGCGACCTACTGGCACATGGTCGATCTGCTGTGGCTTGTCATCTTCCCCCTCGTGTATCTGAGCGCCATATGAGCGCGGCGCGCAACAACCTTGTCTGGGCCGCGCTTGTCGCCGTGACGCTGGTCTCGTGGCTCGTAGCGTCGATCCACGGCGCAGGAGCGGATGTCGCGAGGACCGGGGCCACGGTCGCGCTGCTGCTCGCGTTCCTCAAGGCGTGGATCGTCGGCCGGGAGTTCATGGAGATCCGCCACGCGCCGCGGGTGCTTCGCATCGCCTTCGGCGGCTGGGTCGTGGTCGTGGGTACTGTGCTCAGCGCGATGTGCCTACTCGGGTGACCGCCTACCGCAGACTCGGCACAATGTCGCCGACGTCGAAGGCCGCCGGGCGCTGACTGCGCGGTATGCCGAAACCGGCGGCCCTCCATGTGGTCGTAACGCGCCTCGACCACGCACTCGGGTCGCAGCGGCACAAACGACAGGTCCTTGCCCGCATTCCACCCTCGTAGCGGCGTGACGTGTCGTGGTCGGCCAACCTGTGCCACCCTGAAGCCACAAGGTCACCCGCACCTACCGGCTCGGCCAAGTGGCGGCAGCACTCGGCGCCCGCGTCATGCAGGATTGCCCCCATACAGGAGGTCGCGGTGGCCTACATGCATCGGCTCTACAAGCTGAGCGGGGAGACCGTGGCACTGAGCGTTCTCGCCGGCCTCGAGTGGATCAACGTGACGCAGATCGAGAGCACACAGCCGGTGCGGATGCGAGTCGAGATCGGACGACGCTCGCCTCTACATGTCGGAAGTACCGGGCTTACGTTGCTTGCATTCGTCAATCCTGAGGACCGCCAGCACGTGTTATCCGCCGAGCTGCATCCACACTCCGGGGTGACGATCACCGATCCGGTCCAGCTTGCTTACATCACCGACGTCATCGCCGAACGCGGGTTCGGGCACTCCGTGGTCGACCGTATCGAAGGGGCCGCTGCAGTGTCGGCGCCGGTCTTCGGACCTTTTGGCCGATTGTTGGGTGCGCTGAGTGTGCTCGGGCCGACACCACGCCTGACCCGGGAACGCCGACTGGAACTCGGGCCGACGGTCATGACGGCTGCAGCCGAACTGTCCTCCGAGCTCGGGTTCATCCCGGGGCAGTCTTCCAGCTGCGCGCACAAGCCAGGAAGGTGAACAAACGGGCCGAACCAGCCGACCTGTCAATCGTGACACTGGGTGAACGGTCGGTGCGTTCGGAAATGGCTCCCTGCGGTGACACACAGTGGGCGGTCGGTTATCCGCGGAGCCAAAAGTGGGGAAGAGGGTAACGTGGAGATGTCGAGGGCAATTCGAATATGCGCCGTCAAGCCATGTCGTCCTCGCGCCCAAGCCGGTCTGCAGTTGAACGGCCGAGAACTGGAGCACCACCATGGCGTCGAACCCGACTGATGTGTCGAATTCTACCGAGGTTTTTCCGGCACCTGACCTTGCAGTGGAATCGACGCCGTCCTGCGCGGCATGTCAGCACAGCCTGGATTCCCACGATCCGCTCGGAATTCGATTTTGTGCCGTGACCTCGGATCGGAACCTCGACCGGAAGTGCATCTGCGCTGATGAACATACGACCACGCAGCACTACACCCGGTACTGAAGAAATCAGAGTCTCTTCTGCTCCGCCGTGGCGGCACCACCCGGGGGTCTGTATGTGACCGTGGAGGTCGCTGTGCCGTCCCGGCTGTACCAGCACGCCGCCGATGCCCTGCACAGCTACGAGAAAGCAGAGAAGGCCGGCGGATTCACCCCACCATCACGAACGCACGAGGCGGGCGATGGCGTCGGTGGCTTCCTTGATCTTTGCGTCGGCTTCGGGACCGCCCGCGACAGCGGCGTCGACGACGCAGTGGCTGATGTGGTCTTCGAGCAGGCCCAGCGCAACGGCCTGCAGGGCCTTGGTCATCGCCGACACCTGGGTGAGGATGTCGATGCAGTACTTCTCGTCCTCGACCATCCGCTGCAGACCACGCGCCTGGCCTTCGATCCGGCGGAGACGTTTGAGGTAATCCTCCTTGGCGCTCATGTATCCGTGCCCGGCGTGGGCGATTCCGGTGTCGGGGGCGCTCATCTTCAGGCTCCTCGGTTCTCGGTGGTGAGCGGTTGGAAACGGCGGAGCCGCAGGCTGTTGGTCACGACGAACACCGAGGAGAACGCCATGGCGGCTCCCGCGAGCATCGGGTTGAGCAGTCCCGCGGCGGCGAGTGGCAGCGCTGCCACATTGTACGCGAACGCCCAGAACAGGTTGCCCTTGATTGTCCGAAGTGTGCTGCGGGACAAGCGGATCGCGTCGGCCGCGACCCGAAGATCGCCGCGGACCAAGGTCAGGTCGCTGGCCTCGATCGCGACGTCGGTGCCGGTGCCCATCGCAAGGCCGAGGTCGGCCTGCGCGAGTGCGGCAGCGTCGTTGACACCGTCTCCGACCATGGCTACCACCTTGCCCTCGCCCTGCAGCCGTGCGATGACGTCCACCTTGTCCTTGGGTAGGACCTCCGCGATCACCTCTTCGATGCCTACCTGATCGGCGATCGTCCGTGCGGCGGCGGCGTTGTCGCCGGTGAGGATGATCGGGGTGAGGCCGAGCTCGCGAAGCTGCGACACCGCCTCGGCGGAGGTGGGTTTGATCGTGTCGGCAACCACCAGCACGCCGCGGGCCTTGCCGTCCCAGCCGATCGCGACGGCGGTCCTGCCCTCCGCTTCCGCGGACGCCACCACACGCTCGAGTTCGGGCGTCAAATGAAGTGACCAGTCGCGGAGCAGCCTCGGGCGGCCGATGACCACCGCGTGTTCCTCGATCACGCCCTGCACCCCGAGTCCCTCGATGTTGGCGAACTGATCCACGGCGGGAAGACTGCCGAGGCGCTCGCGGGCGGCTCGGGTGATCGCCCGCGCGATGGGGTGCTCGGACGAGTCTTCGAGCGCTCCGGCGTACCGCAGGACCTCGTCCTCGCTGTCGACGGCGACCACCTCGAGCAGCGACATGGCGCCGGTGGTGACGGTGCCCGTCTTGTCGAGGACCACGGTGTCGACACGGCGAGTCGATTCGAGCACCTCGGGTCCCTTGATCAAGATGCCCAGCTGGGCACCGCGACCGGTCCCGACCATGAGGGCGGTCGGGGTGGCGAGCCCGAGTGCACAGGGGCAGGCAATGATGAGGACCGCGACGGCGGCGGTGAACGCCGCGGCGACCGAGCCGCCGGTGCCGAGCCAGAAGCCCAGCGTGGCAACGGACAGGGCGATCACGATCGGGACGAAGATGCCGGAGATCCGGTCGGCGAGGCGCTGTACCTCGGCCTTGCCGTTCTGCGCGTCCTCGACCATCTCCGCCATCTGCGCGAGCTGGGTGTCCGATCCGATCCTGCTGGCACGAACCACGATTCGGCCGCCGACGTTGACGGTGGCGCCGGCCACCTCGGAGTCCGGCGACACCTCCACCGGCACGGATTCGCCGGTGAGCATCGACGCGTCCACCGCGGACGAGCCTTCGACGACCACGCCGTCGGTGGCGATCTTCTCGCCGGGCCGGACCACGAAGTGATCACCCACCACGAGCTGGTCGATGGGAATGTTCCGTTCGACGCCGTCGCGCAGCACCGACACGTCCTTGGCACCCATTTCGAGAAGTGCCCGCAGTGCGGCGCCGGACCGGCGTTTTGCCCGCGCCTCGAAGTACCGGCCCGCGAGAATGAAGGTGGTGACACCGGCGGCGGCCTCGAGGTAGATGTTGCCGGTGCCGTCGGTGCGGGAGATGGTGAGCTCGAACGGATGCGTCATCCCCGGTGTCCCGGCCGTGCCCCAGAACAGTGCGTACACCGACCAGCCGAGTGCGGCGAGCGTGCCCATCGACACCAGGGTGTCCATGGTTGCCGTGCCGTGCCGCAGATTGGTCCAGGCGGCCTTGTGGAAGGGCCACGCCCCCCACATCACGACCGGCGCGGCCAGTGTGAGTGAGAGCCACTGCCAGTTGGTGAATTGCAGCGCCGGAAGCATCGCCATCGCGATGACGGGCACGGTCAGCGCGGCCGAGACGAGCAGTCGTTGCCGCAGCAACGCCGCAGGGTCCGCCTCCGGCCCGGCGGGGACCGCGGTCCGGGGCAGTTGTGCGGTGTACCCGGCCTGTTCCACGGTGGCGACGAGGTCTTCACGTGAGACCTCGTCTGCGTACTGCACGCGCGCCTTTTCGGTCGCGTAGTTGACGGTGGCGGTGACGCCGTCGAGTTTGTTCAGCTTCCGCTCGATGCGGTTGGCGCACGACGCACACGTCATGCCACCGATCGCGAGTTCGATCTCACGGACGACGGGTGCAGTGGTGGAGCTCATTACTCCCCCTCTCTGCTTGCGGTGACAGTGAATTCGGCGGTGCGGATCACGCCGTCGTGCTGGAAATCGAGATAGAGGCGGTAGTAGCCCGCGGTCGGCGCCGTGATCGCGAAGTCGAGGCCCGGTCCAGCGGCGGTGACGCCGTCGCCCGGATGGCCGTCGGGGTGAACGTGCAGGTAGGCGAGGTCGTCGGCACGCAACGCCACCAAATGACCATAGGTGCCCAGATAGGACTGGAGATTTGTGACGGGCTGTCCGTCGCGACTCACCGACAACGTCAGATTCGACTCGTGTCCGGTGTGGAGAGTCCCATCGAGGGTGACGGTGTACCCGTCCACCGTGGTGGTCGAGGTGGGAGCAGGTAGTGGCTGCGGATCGTAAGGGCCTGCGACTCGCAGATCGGTACCGAGGGTGGTGCCCTCTCCCCCTTCTGGTGTGAAGTCCGCATACACGCGATAGTCGCCGCCGCTCGTGAGATCGATTGGCGCACTCCACGTCCCCGAGTCGTCGAGTTCGGGGTGGAGGTGCTGGTATCCGGACAGGTCGCGGCGGACCACGATCAGATGCAGCAGCTTCTCGTGTTCCCCGGTGTAGGCGGTGACGGGAGCGCCATCCGGTCCGATGATCCGAAACGCCACTGGCGCAGTACTTCCGGTGGATGTCGTGGATGACGCGAGCACGAGGGTGTAGCCATTCGCGGACGACGTCAACCCGTAGGTGAGGGTGTGGACGTCGGCGGCTGCGGCGTGGTCGTCGTCACCGCTGTGAGTTGGCGCCGGCGCCTCGATGTCCGGTCCGATCGCCGAACCGATACCGAATGCAGCGACGAAGACCACGCCCAGACCCACAGCGAACAGTGCAAGTGTTCGGAACGTATTCATGGTGGGCTCTCCTGCGTGCAGGTAGGTGATCAGTCGGCTACTTCGTACCCGGCTTCTTGAACTGCGTCACTGACGGCACCGGGGTCGAGGGGGTCTTCGCTCTCGATGGTGACCTTGCCGCTGGCCAGATCGACGTCCACCGACGTCACGCCGGGGATGGCGCCGATCTCCTCGCTCACCGACGAGACGCAGTGGTCGCAGGTCATGCCGGTGACAGTGATGGTGGCGGTGCTCATGTGGGTGGTTCTCCTCGCGCGGGGTTTCCTTGACTATTAGTTACCATACCCCCCTACGGTATATGCGCAAGGGGTGGGTGTCCCCGCCGGGCTCTTGTAGCTGGTTCCGGGTCAGTCGGGTTCGGCGAGCTGACCCAACCGGCCCAGGAGGAACGCCCGTTCGGGTTCGTTGTCGGTTGCCTCGATGGCGGCGGCGTACTCGGTAATAGCCTCTGCGGTGCGTCCGAGCCGGCGTAGCAGGTCGGCGCGGACCACGTGGAATACGTGGTAGTCAGTCAGGCCGAGGTCGTCGACGAGGTCAAGGGCTGCCGCGGGACCATGCAGTTCGGCGACGGCGACGGCGCGGTTGAGCGCCACCACCGGAGTGGGAGCCAGCGCCATCAGCTGGTCGTAGAGTTGCAGGATCTGCGACCAGTCGGTGTCCGAGGCGGTCGGGGCATCGCTGTGGACGGCGGCGATCGCGGCCTGGACCTGGTAAGGCCCTGGCTGGTTTCGGCGCAGGCACGCGCGGACCAAGGCCCGGCCCTCGGCGACGAGACCGGAATCCCACGCCGACCGGTCCTGTTCGCCGAGCAGCACGAGGGCGCCGTCGGGGCCGGTGCGCGCGCTGCGGCGCGACTCGGCGAACAGCATCAGCGCCAACAGGCCGGTGACCTCCTGCTCGTCGGGCATCAGGTCTGCCAGCACCCGGCCGAGCCGGATCGCGTCGGCGCACAGGTCGGCGCGGACCAGGCGATCCCCTGTCGACGCGGCATACCCCTCGTTGAAGATCAGATACACCACCGCCAGCACCGATTGCAGCCGGCCGGGCAGGTCCGCGTCGTCCGGGACCCGGTACGGGATCCGCGCGTCCCGGATCTTGCGCTTGGCGCGGACCAGCCTCTGTGCCATGGCCGACTCGGTGACCAGGAAGGCGCGGGCGATCTCCGCGGTATCGAGACCGCCCAGCAGCCGCAAGGTCAGCGCCACTCGCGCCGCGGGGGCGAGCGCGGGATGGCAGCACGTGAAGATCAGCCGCAATCGGTCGTCGCGCACGGTGTCCTCCTCCCCTGGCGAGTTCTGGGCGTGTAGCAGTGCGGCCTCCGCATGCCGGTCGGAACGGGAGGCCTCCCGCCGGAGTCGGTCGATCGCCCGGTTGCGTGCGGTGGTGATGATCCAACCCGCCGGGCTCGGCGGAATCCCGGCGGCCGGCCAGCGTCGCATGGCCTCCACGAACGCTTCCTGGACGGCATCCTCGGCGAGGTCGATGTCGCCGAGGACGCCGACCAGGACGGCGACCGCGCGGCTGTGCTCGGCGCGGAAAATCCCATCGATGTCGTTGTGCGCCCTCACGATCCGTGCGCAAAGGGCCGGACCTCGATGGGCAGCGTCGTCGCCCGCGTGAGTTTGCGAGCCCAGTGCAGGGCTGCGTCCAGGTCGGGAACGTCGACGATGGTGAATCCGCCGAGGTGCTCCTTGCCTTCGAGGTAAGGCCCGTCGGTCATGAGGACTTCGCCGGCGCGGGCGTGCACGACGGTGGCGGTGTCGGGGGCGCACAGCCCGGCGGCGAACACCCACACGCCGGCGTCGGTCATCTCCCGGTTGATGTCGTCGAGGTCGCGGGCGATGGCGTCCAAAACCTCCTCCTCCGGCACGGGGCCGTCGGGCTGGTACACGCTCAGCAGATACTGCGACATGTCGGTTCCTCCTCGGGTGGTGCGGCTGCGCCGCGGACGTTGTTCACTCCCTACACGAACCGCGATCTCATTATTCGACAGTCCGGCGCGAGAAATCTTCAGTACAACCACAGCTGCGCATTCGTCGCGCGAACCCGTCACGTCCGCGACAGCGGCACCCGGCGAGCGCACACCGGCCTGCAGTCGCAGAATGGGTCAATGGCCGACCGTGGATTCACTCATACACAACTTGCGGCACGCGCTGCGTATCTCCTTCGCGGCAACGATCTCGGCACCATGACCAGCGCCGCACCGCGTCTGTACCCGCACATGTGGAGTTGGGATGCGGCTTTCGTGGCGGTCGGTCTGGCACCCTTGAGCGTCGAGCGCGCGGTGGTGGAACTCGACACCCTGCTGTCGGCGCAGTGGAAGAACGGGATGATCCCGCACATCGTGTTCGCCAACGGGGTGGACGGTTACTTCCCCGGCCCGACCCGGTGGGAGTCCAAGACCCTCGCGGCCCACGCCCCGTGTGACGTCCATACCTCAGGGATCACGCAGCCTCCCGTGCACGCCATCGCGGTTCAGCGCATCCTGGACCACTCTCGACGGCACGGTCGCAGCACCCGGGCGGTGGCCGAGGAGTTCCTCGACCGGCGCTGGCCCGACCTCGTCCGGTGGCACCGGTGGCTGGCCACCGCCCGCGATCTCGACGGCAACGGGCGGATCGCCCTGTACCACGGGTGGGAGTCCGGGATGGACAACTCGCCGCGCTGGGACCACTCGTACGCCAACGTCGTGCCCGGTGAGTTGCCCACCTACCTGCGGGAGGATCTGTCGGTCGTCACCGACACCTCACAGCGGCCGTCCAACGTGGAGTACGACCGGTACCTGTGGCTGCTCGAGGAGATGAAGACGGTCCGCTACGAGGACGCCCAGCTGGCCACCGCCATGAGCTTCGCTGTGGAGGATGTGTTCGTGAGCGCGGTGTTCTCGATGGCGTGCGATGTGCTGGCCACCATCGGTGAGGAGCATTCGCGGCCGAATTCCGACGTCCGCGAATTACGCGGCTGGGCAGACCGATTCCGTCAGGGCGTCATCGCCACCACCGACGGACGCACGGGCGCGGCCCGCGATTTCGATCTCCGCAGCGGCAGATGGATCGCCACCGAGACGCTTGCGATGTTCTCACCTCTGCTGTGCGGCGGGCTGAGCCGAGACGCGGAGCGCGCACTGCTGCGCACCTTCGAGGGCCCGAAGTTCTGTGGGCACCCCGACCTTCGATATGCGGTGCCGCCCTCGACGTCGCCGGTGTCGCGGGACTTCCGTCCACGCGAGTACTGGCGCGGCCCGGTCTGGCCGGTGATGACCTGGCTGTTCTCCTGGGCGTTTGCCCGTCGTGGGTGGGCCGAGCGCGCGCACCTGCTGCGGGCCGAGGGATTGCGCCAGGCCAGCGACGGCAGCTTCGCCGAATACTACGAACCGTTCACCGGTGAACCGCTCGGCAGCATGCAGCAGTCGTGGACTGCCGCCGCCGTCCTGGACTGGCTCGGCTGATTCGTGCAGCGCGTTGAGACAGTTGGGACGTGTGTGGCGCGAGAAGGCGTTACCCTCGGTCGCATGGCACTCGGGGCGAAGTTCCGTAAGTTCTCGAAGATCACACCGCTGCTGCTCGCCGGCGTGGTGGCGGCCGCTGTACCGGGATTCGCGGCCGCCGAACCGGTTCGCGGCCCCGACGTCGCGTCGTGGCAGCATCCGGGTGGGTCGCCGATCGACTGGTTCGCGGTCCGCAACACCGGGCACGACTTTGCGATGGTCAAGGCCACCGAAAGCCTGAATTACGTCAACCCGTACTTCATCCAGGACTGTCTCGCCATGCGACTGGCCGGCGTGGCGCGGGGTGCCTACCACTACGCCGATCCGACGCAGTCGCCGGAAGCGCAGGCCGCCTTCTATTCGACGGTGGTGCTCGGCATCAACGGACCCGGCGACATGCCCCCGGTGCTCGACATCGAGCATTCCGGCGGTCTGGCGCCGGCGGCGCTGATCAACTGGACGCACCGCTACCTGAACACGGTCCAGGCACTGACCGGACGTCAACCCATCATCTACACGTATCCGAACTTCTGGCGTACGGCGATGGCGAACACCGACGAGTTCGTGAACTATCCGCTGTGGATCGCCGATTACAACGGCCGGAACGCACCCGGACCGCTCCCCGGCGGCTGGAGCAACTGGACGTTCTGGCAGTACACCAGCACGGGTCGCATCCCCGGTGTCACCGGAAACGTGGACCTCAACGTGTACAGCGGAGCACAGGGCGACTTCGCCCGGTACTCGAACAGCGCATCACCTTTCGGTAGCTGAGCCAACCCAACCCGCTGGGGGTAAGCCGTGGATTTCGGTGTCGTACTTCAATGCAATCCGCCGGCGTCGAGGTTGGTCGAACTGGCTGTGGCGGCGGAGAACCGTGGGTTCAGCCACGTGTGGACGTTCGACTCACACCTGTTGTGGCAGGAGCCGAACGTCATCTACAGCCAGATACTGGCCGCCACCAGGATGGTTACGGTCGGCCCGATGGTCACCAACCCGGTGACGCGGGACTGGACGGTGACCGCCTCCACCTTCGCGACGCTGAATTCGATGTTCGGCAACCGGACGATCTGCGGCATCGGCCGCGGTGACAGCGCGGTACGGACCCTCGGCCTTGCGCCCGCGAATGCGGCCACGCTGCGCGAGTCGGTGGAGGTGATCCGCGAACTGGCCAACGGCAGGGCGGCACACGTCAGAGGGCACGAGGTGCTGTTCCCGTGGGGAGGCGACTCGCGGCTGGAGATGTATATGGCCGCGTACGGTCCCAAGACGCTCGACCTGACCGGGCAGATCGCGGACGGCTACATTCTGCAGCTCGCCGATCCGCACATCGCGCGCTGGATGATCGAGCGCGTCAAGAATGCCGCAGCGGACGCCGGCCGCAATCCCGACGACGTCAAGATCTGCGTCGCCGCCCCCGCCTACGTGGGCGACAACATCGAACATCAGCGTGAGCAGTGCCGTTGGTTCGGCGGCATGGTCGGCAATCATGCCGCCGAGATCGTGAGCAGGTACGGGTCGGACGCCCGTGCCGTGCCGCCGGAGCTCACCGACTACGTGAAGCAGCGGTCTGGTTACGACTACAACGAACACGGACGGGCGGGAAACCCGCACGCCGACTTCGTCCCCGACAACATCATCGACCGGTTCTGCATTCTCGGGGACGCCGCGCATCACATCGAACGGCTACGCGAACTGGAGGACCTCGGTGTGGACCAGTTCGCGATCTACCTCCAGCACGACGACAACGACAACACGCTCGCCGCGTACGGCGAACACGTCATCCCCGCCCTGCGTCCGCCGGTCACCGCGATTTCGTGAGCTGACTACTTCCGGACCAACACGAAGCTACGGCCGCTGATGTCGGTGGGCGTGATCTCGACGAAGTTGTACTTCGGAGTCGGCACCCACGGCTGCAGGTCCAGTTCCTCGGCCGCCTCGATCTCGTTGTAACGGAGCAGTACTCGCGCGCGCCCGTGTATCACGACACTCCACGCGGTGTCCTCCCGGATATGATCCACCTCGAACGCAACCTCCGAATGCACGGTCAACTCGACCAGCTTGCTGCCCTCCGCCGTCCGGAAGAACAACTTGCGGTCCCGGATCGCATAGTTGACGGGGAAGATGTCCGGGCGGCCGTCCGCAATCACCACGAGCCGACCCATATGTTCGGTTCCGAGCAGTTTCCAACTCTGTTCCTCGGTGAGGACGGTGATGGGCTCGTCAGTGTTCGACATCTCGCTCATGATCTCTCCGATCCTTCGGCCTGCCTCGTGTGAGCGCCTCAAGCACATCACGATCGGCCCGCCGACGCAGGGTATTGCCGATCGGATCGTGTGCCACCCCCGCACACCGTTGCTCGCGCCCGAGTGGCCTGGTCTTCTACCGTGGTTGGCCCTGGTCTTCTACCGTGGTTGGCACTGTCGGAAGGTGTTGATCCCATGAAGAAGCATTCTCTGATCGCAGTAGCGCGGCACCTTCTCGCCCATGCCGCGGGCGCGGCGAGCGGGCGGAGCGCGGAAACCGTGTACGGCGGACACGAGCATGTCCTGCGGCACACGGTCGTCGCTCTCGTGAAGGGGCAGTCGCTGGCTGATCACGTCAGCCCCGGGGAAGCGACGTTTTATGTACTCCAGGGTCGAGTGCGACTGACGACCGGCGGCGCCCAGTGGGATGCCATGACGGGGGACCTCCTGGCGGTCCCCGAGTCGCGACATCAGCTCGAAGCCCTCGAGGACTCGGTAGTTCTTCTCACGGTGGCCAAGGTCTGACCGGTGCCGTGGTTCGCGAACCAGGCGTAGCCGCCACCTTCCGGGATGGGGCCGCGGACTGAGGCGACGGTGATTCCGGCGGGCAGCTGTTCGGCGAGTCCACCGAAGTCACGTTCGTCGGACCCGCGGCCGTGCAGCGCCACGACGAGTGCAGTGCCGGGGCGGTCTGTAGGTTCTCGCTGCCCCATCGCCGAGATCACCGACAAGACCGGGCTGACCCGCTCCACCCTCTACCGTCACCTGCCGCCACGACCAGCGCAGACTTACCGCTGCGGCCGACCTCCCCGAGGAGAAGGATTCTCGGTCAACGGTTTCCACGGCACCAACACCAGGCCGCCGGACCGCTGGCATGCCCCACCTGTGGACATCAACCCGCCACGCGTCGGGACCTCGTCCCGCACCGTGACGACCTCGCCACCGTGTGGCTACACCTCGACGAACGCGGCGAGCCGCACGCGGCGCGCCACTGTGCCCGCTGTCAACCGCACGGCCACGTCGTGGTGATCAGCTGCTCGAGGTGCCGTGACGGCCCGCTGCTCACCGGCTCTTCCAACGACGACCTGCCTCCACCGGTCCTGGCCTGGCTCGAACGTCACGAATGGACCACAACTCCAGAACTCGTCTGCGGCAACCACAACAGGCGACGACGACTCGATACCGAACCCGACAAACGTTGATGCTCACCAGCGGTGTTGTGGCCAACTGCAGCTCTGCGAGTGGGCCAGATCGTCCGCCTGGTCCTGAGTCCGATACTCACGCCGAGAGACGCGTGATCTTGGCGAGGGTGTCGCCCAGCTTGTCGGCCGCAATGTCGAGCTCGTAGCGGTCCTGGATGTTGAGCCAGAACTGTGCACTGTTGCCGAACGCCTTGGCCAGCCGCAGCGCAGTGTCTGCGGTGATCGACCGCTTGCCGAGCACGATCTCGTTGATCCGTCGAGGCGGAACACCGATGATCGTGGCCAGGCGGTTCTGCGTGATACCGAAAGGCTCGAGGAAGTCCTCACGGAGGATCTCGCCGGGATGAATGGGGCTCAGGTCTGTAGTCATTGTCGGTGTTCCTTTCCTTGGTCGGAGGGACGCTGGTTCCTGTCTGGTGGTTAGTGATAGTCGGTGATTTCCACGTCGTACGCGGCTGTGGCGCGCCAGATGAACCAGATGCGGTACTGATCATTGATCCGGACGCTGTACTGGCCCACCCTGTCTCCGGAGAGCTTCTCCAGGCGGTTGCCCGGGGGAACTCGCAGGTCGTTGACATCGGTGGCCGCGTCGATCAACAGAAGGCGCCGCCGGGCGATCCGCTGAATGTCCTGCGGGAGCTTCTTCGAGAACTGTCGATGAAAAACCCGCTCGGTCTCTTTGTCGGCGAACGATTCGATCACCCGCCCCAGTGTAACGCAATGCGTTAATAACGCACAACGTTATGCATATTACGGCTATGCCTCCCGAGATCCTCGAGGGCTCGACGGCCCGCTGAGCCACCGACTCTTCCAGCGACGACCGAGCCCCGCCGATCCCGACCTGGTTCGAAGGCCACGGATCAACCACGACCTGAGAACTCGTCTGCGGTGGCCACGAGCGGTGACTTCCGTGTAGTTCGAAGACCCGGGTCCCTGCGCCACGATCGACGAAAAGTGCCCATCAGTGCGACTCGCTCAGTGAGCGGGTACGGCAGGCCTCGCTCGGTGGGCGAATCGGGATGCCGTATCTTTTCGCGATCCGGTTCATTTGCGGCACATCGCGGCCCACCTCGTATCCGAGTTCCCGCAGTGTTCGCCGCTGACCGGCAGTAGAGGTCGACGAACTGCGAGCGGCTCAACGCTTCCTCGGCCGCATTCAGGGCGGCGCGGCGTCCGAACTGCTGTGCGGCAGCAGGCGACGCGGGCGCGGGGTGCTTTTCGAGGAGGTGACGGATCACGTCGAGGGTGGTGCCCAGTTGCCTCCCGATCTCCGACGGCGCGGTGTTGTCGCGGCGGGTCAGGTCATGGAATGCGGCGACGTCCACGGCGCCCGGATCGGGTCCGGGCAGGAGCAGCCCGTGGGACCCGAACCTAGCTGCCGATCAGGCCGCCCGACTTCCAGACCGCGACCACCGCGGGACGCGGCTGCGAGTCGCGGCCGTCGGGCCAGTGCGACGCCGGGTTGTCCGCGCTGACATCGTCGAGTTCGCCCGGATGCTGGACACAGACCACGACTCGCTCGTCGCTGACGATCGGGCCGCACGTCTCGCCGCCGTGGGGAACGGTGAGGAACTGCTTCGTCTCGCCACGGTTGTCGCCTTCGAGGACGACGCTGAACAGGCCGTCGTTCGATTTCAGCGCGTTGCCGTCGGTGGAGACCCAAAGGTTGCCGTGCGGATCGAACGCCAGATTGTCGGGGCAGGAGATGGGGCTGACGCTGTCCTTGTCGAATCCGCCGAAATAGGTGTCGGCTGCCTTCGGGTCACCGCAGACGAGCAGGAGATTCCAGGTGAAGCCGGTCCCGGTGTGGTCATCGTCGAGTTCGAGGACCTGCCCGTTCTTGTTGTTGTTGCGGGGGTTGGCCTCGTCGGCGGCTGCCGCCCCGTCGACACCGCGCTTGGAGTTGTTGGTGAGTGCCACGTACACCTTGCCGGTCTTCGGGTTCGGCTCGAAATCCTCGGGACGGTCCATTTTGGTGGCGCCCACCTTGTCACCGGCCTGACGGGTGAATACAGCCACCTCCTCGGCGCTCATCCCGTCCACCAGCGATTCGCCCTTGCCGTCCTCCGCGGTGCGAAGCAGGGGGATCCACACACCGGTGCCGTCGAACGTGCCGTCGGACGGCAGGGTGCCGGACCCGTCGATCTCGTCCGGCGCGTTGCCGGTGAACTTCGCGACGTAGAGGGTGCCTGCGTCGAGGAGCGTCATGTTGTGCCGCACCGCCGCCTGGCTGCCGCCCTCCATCATCTTCCGGCTGGAGACGAATTTGTACATGTAGTCGAACCGCTCGTCGTCACCGCTGTAGGCGACGATGGTCCCGTCATCGGTGACGTAGATCGTGGCCGCCTCATGCTTGAACCGACCGAGGGCGGTGTGCTTGACGGGCACGGACGCCGCGTCCCACGGGTTGACCTCCACGACGTAACCGAAACGGTTCACCTCGTTGGGTTCCTGAGCCAAGTCGAAACGGCGGTCGAAACGCTCCCACTTGCGCTCGGAGGCAGCACCTTCCACGCCGTAGCGCTTCAGTCTTGCCGCCGCCACCGGGTCGGTGACGGATTCGGCGTTACCGAAGTACTGGTTGAAGTTCTCCTCCCCCGACAGCACCGTGCCCCATGGTGTGACGCCACCCGCGCAGTTGTTCAGGGTGCCCAGCACCTTGGTGCCGGTGGGATCCGCGGACGTCTTCAGGAAGCCGCTTCCCGCAGCCGGTCCGGTGACCGCGAACTCCGATGTGGCGGTGATGCGCCGGTTGTAGGGGCCGAAGTCGGGGGTGAGCCTGCCGGACGCGGACTCACCCTTCACCTGCACCACCGTCATGCCGTGCGCGGCGAGGGCGATCTCGAACTGCTCGGGTGTCGGGTTCTCGGCGTCGTAACTCTTGAACATGAACGGTTCGCTCGAGTACTCGTGGTTGACCACCAGTAGGAAGGTGTTCGGCTGACCTTCGACCGGCAGGAGACCGGCGAAGTCGTTGTTGTAGCCGAACTGCATTGCCTGCGCCCGGGCGGTCTGGTTGTCGAAGTCGAAGACCGGAGCGTCGGGGAGCACCCGGTCGCCCCAGGCGATCACGACGGCCTGCTCGTATCCCTCGGGGATGACCACGGTGTCCTCGGTGTTGGGCGCGACGGCCGCGAAGTCGGTGCCGGCGGGCGCGGCGCCGCCGCTGCTGCTGCCGTTCGTGGTCGTGCCGGACCCGCTGTCCGCATCGTCCGAACAGGCGACGAGTGCACTACCTGCGCCCACGGCGAGCACCGTCATCCCGGCGCCGCGGAGCATTCCGCGCCGCGACAGCGCCACGCGCGCGATGTCCTGGAAGTACTCCCCCTGCGACGTGTTCGGTACCTGGTGCGAGCACGCGTTACCGCACTTGTACCGGCAGGTGACCGAGGCGCGCGACGACATTCCGTCATGCTTGACGAACAGTGCGAGGGGTTTCAGGCTCACCGTGGATACTCCCGGGTCGAAGTGGACAACTCCGGCACCGTAGAAGCATGAAGCGAGAAGCAGGGAACGGATGCGTGAACGTCCGGACAATAAGGACTCCCATCCGCTGAAATTGTGTCTAGCCAGCGGCCACGTTGCCGCGCACCATGGAGGTATGGACCCCGTCGAGGCGCTGAGGGAAATAGCGTTCTGGCTCGAGCGGTCGCGTGCCGAGGCCTACCGGATAGCCGCGTTCCGGCGGGCCGCGGACGTCGTTGCCGACATGACCGGCGAGGAACGAGCGGCCTATCGGGCAGAAGCGTGGATGTCGGTGCCCGACATCGGAATCGAGGCCGCCGCGATCGTTCGTGAGTGCGACCGTTCGACGCCTCCGTATCTGACGTATCTGCGCGGTGCCGCCGAACCGATCGGGCTCGGCGGTACGGAACTCGTCGACGCACTCCGAGGTGATCTGCATACGCATTCGAACTGGTCGGACGGCAGATGCGCGCTCGAGGAGATGATGCGGCGCGCGGCGGACCTGGGGCACGAGTACTGCGCGGTCACCGACCACTCGCAGCGGCTGTCGGTCGCGAACGGTCTTTCCCCTGAGCAGGTGCTCGCCCAGCTGAACGCCGTGGCCGAACTGAACGCCGAGCTCGCACCGTTCCGCGTTCTCACGGGCATCGAGGTCGACATCCTCGACGACGGGTCGCTGGATCAGGACGACGATCTGCTCGCGGACCTCGACATCGTGGTGGCGAGCGTGCACTCCCATCTGAACGGCGACCGCGCGACGACGACCAAGCGGATGCTGCAGGCGGTTAGGTCCCCGCACGTCGACGTACTGGGGCATTGCACCGGGAGGATCGTGGACGGCGAGCGCACCCGGCCCGAGTCCAAGTTCGACGCCGAGCGGGTGTTCGACGCGTGCCGCGAGTACGGCACCGCGGTGGAAATCAATGCGCGCCCCGAGCGACGGGATCCGCCCAGCCGGTTGATCGACCTCGCCCTGAACAGCGGATGCGTGTTCTCCATCGCCACCGATGCGCACACCGCCGGTCATCTCGCCTGGCAGGGCTACGCCTGCGAACGAGCGGCCGAACGCGGGGTGGAACCGTCGGACGTGGTGAACACCCTGCCCGTCGACGAGCTGCTCGAGTGGACCAGGATGTGACGGCTTACAGCACCTGCGACAGGAACTGTTGCAGCCGTTCGGTTTCCGGACTGCCGAACAGCTGATCGGGTGTCCCGGTCTCGACGACGGCGCCGTGATCCATGAACAGCACGGTGTCGGACACCTCCCGTGCGAAGCCCATCTCGTGGGTGACCACGACCATCGTCATGCCGCCCTGCGCGAGGTCGGCCATCAGCGCCAGCACACCCTTCACCAGTTCGGGGTCGAGTGCGGAGGTGGCCTCGTCGAAGAACATCACCTCGGGTTTCATGGCCAGTGCGCGGGCGATCGCCACCCGCTGCTGCTGCCCGCCCGACAGGTTGCCGGGCCGGGAGTCGGCCTTCTCCACGAGCCCGACCAGTTCGAGTTGTTCGAGGGCCCGCGCCCGGGCCTCCTCTTTGGAGAGCCCCTTGAGCTTGCGTGGACCGAGAGCGATGTTGTCGGCCACGGTCTTGTGCGGGAACAGGTTGAAGTGCTGGAACACCATCCCGATCCGCTGACGAAGCTTGTCCGGATTGTCCTTCACAACCGATATACCGTCGATGAGGATGTCTCCCTCATCCGGTTCGTGGAGGCGGTTCAACACCCGCAGCAACGTCGACTTACCGGAACCGGACGGTCCGATCACGGTGACGGTCTTTCCGGCGTCCACATGGATGTCGACACCGCGCAGCACCTTGTTGGGGCCGAAGGCGAGATGCAGATTGGTACCGGTGAGAGACACGGCGCTCTTGACGGAGCTGGTCACGGCCTTATCCCCTTTCCACGACGATGGACTGTTCCAGCGGGTCGAGCGTGCCGGACGTATCGGCGCGACCGGTGCGCAGGCGGTGGTCGATGTAGTTGACGAGGTGCGTCAACGGGATGGTCAGGGCCAGATAGAACAGGCCCGCCGCCACCAGCGGTGACAGGTTGCCGGTCTGCGCGTTGAGGTCCCGGCCGACGGCGAACAGCTCCCGCTGGGTGACGAGCAACCCGAGGAAGTAGATGAGCGAGGAGTCCTTGATCAGGGAGATGAACTGATTCATCAGCGCCGGCAGGACCCGTCGCACTCCTTGAGGAATCACCACCAGGGACATCGACTTGCGGTAGTTGAAGCCGAGCGCCCGGGCGGCCTCGAGCTGGCCGGGTTCCACGCTCTGGATGCCGGACCGAAAGATTTCCCCGATGTACGCGGAGGCCAGCAGCGACAGCGCCACGGCACCGAGCCAGTACGGATTGTTGCCGGTCAGACCCTTCACGACGGGGCCGACACCGAGGCCGACGATGAGGATGATCACCACGGCGGGCAGCCCGCGGAACACGTCCGTGTAGATGCGGGCGGGCCACCGCAGCCAGCGGGTGCGGGAGATCCCGGCGATCGCGAGGAGCATGCCGAGCACGGTGCCGACGATTCCCGACGCCAGCGCCAGGATCAGCGTGTTCGGCAAACCCGTCTTCAGCAGATCCGGGAACGCCCGCTTGTAGAGCTCCCAGTCGAAGAAGGTGTCCTTCAACTGCGCGAGAGTCGATTTCGGTTCGTTCACCGGGGTAGTGGTGTCGGGCTTCTCGGCGGCGAGGGCGGCGAAGTCCGGCAGATCCGGCGCCGGTGCCGCCTTGCTGCCGGGCCTCCAACCGTCGGGCAGCTCGCGCGGCACCCAGTCGGAGTACAACCGGGCCCAGGTGCCGTCCTCGATGACGGCGTCGAGACCGGAGTTCAGCGCGTCGATCAGCGGCTGATTCTCCTTCGCGACGGCCCAGCCCACATAGTTGTTGACGCTGAAGGTGTTCTCCACGATCGACGTGGGATCACCGGGTGCGATCGAACCTTCGGCCTGCTGCGACGGCGCAACCCAGGCGTCGATCTGGCCGGTCTTCAGGTTGGCGTACGCCGTGGCGTAGTCGGGGAACTTCACCGG
This sequence comes from Rhodococcus sp. (in: high G+C Gram-positive bacteria), assembly GCF_049286785.1. Classification (GTDB taxonomy): domain Bacteria; phylum Actinomycetota; class Actinomycetes; order Mycobacteriales; family Mycobacteriaceae; genus Rhodococcus_F. The sequence goes on from NZ_JBAQEO010000402.1 coordinate 20,356, forward strand.
GTCGAGCTTCAGGGTGTTGACCACGAAATCGTCCTGCACCGTGCCCTGCACCACGCCGATGCGGGTGGACGCGTTCAGGTCTTCGAAGCCCTTGATCGCACCACCGCTGGGAACGACGAGCGAGAAGTAGCCGAAGTCGTAGCCGTTGGTGAAGCCGACCGTGTTGCGTCGTTCATCGGTGGTGGTGATCGAGGACGACCCGACGTCGAAACGGCGGCCCGACACCTGCGCGAGCAGTCCGGCGAACTCGGTGCCGACGAAGTCGACGCGCAGCCCCAGCTTCTCGGCGACGGCCTTCAGGAGTTCGTTGTCGTAGCCGGTGAATTCGTTGTCCGAATTGATGCAGAT
>NZ_JBAQEO010000403.1:0-4265 GCF_049286785.1 Rhodococcus sp. (in: high G+C Gram-positive bacteria)
CCGCATCGCTCATCTCCCGGTTCAGGCCCGGACTCTTGGCGTACCCGCGGTCGTCGCCGTAGCCGATCTTGATCTCGGTGTCGGTGACACCCTGATCCGTCGCCCCCTTCGCGTCGCCCTCACCACACGGGGACGCAAGGGTGCCGAAGGCACCCTCCGACGTCGGGGACGCCGCAGCACCGACTGCCGAAGTCGGTCCGGCGGCGGAAGCGTCCTCACCTCGATCGGCGGAGCACCCCGACACGAGAGCAAGGGAGGCCGCCAACGCCACCACGATCGTGAAGGGCTTGGTAGGCGCGCCCTTGTTCGGCACGATATTTCTCGATTTCATTGTGGGAGGTCTCCTTCATTTCGGCCCTCACCAGCGCGGCTGCGGCGGAAGAACCGTGGCCGGGCGCTCGGTGTGCCGTGAAGGTAATCAGCGAAACGGTATGCAAATCGCGCCATTCCCGGTGAGTGAGATGCTAGGTGAAGTGCGACACACCCGCTCTCGACTGTGACATCACCCACGTGGCGGGGGCGCACAAATGCATGGTCACCCGAGTGTTCACCCACCGGTCGCACAGAGTCAGCTCGCTGTACATTTCGAGCCCGGATCCGCACAATCTGGGGTGTGACCACAGAGCTCCTCGTTCTCCTGGTGGTGGTCGTCACCGCCCTCGCCTTCGATTTCACGAACGGATTTCACGACACCGGCAATGCCATGGCCACCTCCATCGCAACCGGCGCTCTGCGGCCCAAGGTCGCTGTCGCGCTCTCCTCCTCCCTGAATCTGGTCGGCGCCTTCCTGTCCGTCGAAGTCGCTGCCACCGTTGCGAAGGGCGTCGTGAACCTCGGCAACGTCGGCGGAGAGGACCTGCTGCTGATCGTGTTCGCCGGTCTGGTCGGCGGCATCATCTGGAACCTCCTGACCTGGCTCCTCGGTCTGCCGTCGAGCTCCTCGCACGCACTGTTCGGCGGACTGATCGGCGCCGCCGTCGCGTCCCTCGGTATGAGTGGCGTCGAATGGGGCGGTGTGCTCGGAAAGGTGGTCATTCCCGCACTACTCGCCCCCGTCGTGGCCGCGCTCGTCGCCGCGACCGGAACCTGGCTGATCTACCGCATCACCGCGAAGGTGCCCGAAGGCACCAAGAATCACGGATTCCGCATCGGCCAGATCGGTTCGGCGTCCCTGGTGTCGCTGGCACACGGAACGAACGACGCACAGAAGACGATGGGCGTCATCTTCCTTGCACTCGTGGCCCACGGCAGTCTGAACGCCGAAGACGACATGCCCTTTTGGGTGAAATTCAGTTGCGCTGTCGCAATCGCACTGGGCACCTACCTGGGCGGCTGGCGCATCATCCGAACCCTGGGCAAGGGGCTCGTAGAGATCGCCGCGCCCCAGGGCATGGCCGCCGAATCGTCTTCCGCGGCGATCATCCTGACGTCCAGCCACCTGGGACTGCCCCTGTCGACCACACATGTCGCCACCGGGTCCATTCTCGGAACAGGCCTCGGACGCAAGGACGCCGAGGTCCGGTGGGGAGTCGCGGGACGCATGGCCGTCGCCTGGCTCATCACGCTGCCCGCCGCGGCCACAGTGGGCGCGGTGTGCTGGGCCGTGGCCGCCGTGATCGGCGGATTGGCGGGCGTGCTCACGGTGTTCGCCATCCTCGTCCTCCTGGCAGGGTTCATGTACCTGCGGGCACGACGGCAGCCTGTGCACTCGGGCAATGTCAATGCGGAGTGGAAGCCGGGTGAGACGTCCGCTCCCACGGAACCGGCCGATACCCCGCGACCCACCACGAAGAGCTGAGCGGACCACCATGACTCTCCTGACGAACACGGCCGACGCTCTCTGGCAGGTCATTCTCGTGGGACTGCTCTTCGGGGCCGGACTGCCGGCGGTCTTCGCGCTCGGCCTGCGATCGCTCGGAACCGGCGACGGTTCTTCCCAGCCGACCACGGGCGGTCGAATCACCGCGGCAGCCTGCTTTTCCGTCGTGCTCATCGCCGTCATCATTGGGATACTGCTGGTGATGAAAGACTTCCTGGCCAGCAGCTTTGGTGTTCACATCTTCTGAACGCGGACCGGCGGTCGGCGTTCCTTCGAGGAAAGAGGCAGAAGACGTGCCCAAGTATTCACTTCACTCCGTATTGGACTGGCTCCGCGCCGGATACCCGGAGGGCATCCCGAACAAGGATCAGTTCGCCCTGCTCGCCGTGCTGCGTCGACGCCTCACCGACGAAGAACTCGATCAGGTGGTCACCATGGCCATCGAAACCGCGCCAGAGCACCCCGATCGGCAAGTCGACTACGACCACCTGCGCAGCCTGATCACCGGCATCACGCACGAGGAACCGTCGGAGGAGGACATCGCCCGGGTCGTCGAGCACCTGGAATCGGGCGGCTGGCCGGTCGCCGGAGACGACGAGACGGAGACGGGTGCCGGGACGGAAACCGGCGTGGGTACCGACGTGGGTACCGACGATGGGGAAGACGAGCACCGCGCGGACCGGCCGTGAGTCTTCCACCCTTCCTGACGTCGATCATCGGCTGGCTGCGCGCCGGCTATCCCGACGGTGTTCCAGAACAGGACTACATCCCGCTCTTCGCTCTCCTCACCCGCCGCCTCTCGGAAGACGAGGTGGATGCGGTCGCCGACGCGCTGGTCGAGGACGGGGATCTGCCCATCGAGAAGACCGACATCCAGGTCCTCATCACCAAACTCACCAACGAGTTGCCACTGGAGTCGGATGTCGCGCGGGTGCGAGACCATCTCACCGCGGGGGGCTGGCCGCTGGCCGGACCTGGCGAATGAAATTCTGAGACGGTGACCCACACGCTTCAGATCCTGCCCATCCCGTCCGGCATCGCGGTGCAGGGTCTCCTGCCGCAGCTGTCGGCGGTCCTGGACGGGAACGCTCCTGCCGTCCTGCCCGTGCCGGCGTCGGACGAACGGGAGACCCGGCGGTTGACCGAGGCGCTGCACCCCGGCGAGCCGATCGACGACGGCGTAGCCCTGGTGGTGGCGACGTCGGGCACGACGGGCGTGCCGAAGGGTGCCATGCTGAGCTCCGCCGCGCTCCGCTCGAGTGGTGAGGCCACGTATGCCCGGATCGGCGGGCCCGGCTCCTGGCTGCTCGCGCTGCCCCCACACCACATCGCCGGGATGCAGGTACTGCTGCGCAGTGTGTTGTCGGGCACCGAGCCGGTGGTGCTGGATGTCTCTGGTGGCTTCGACCCCGGGCTTCTTCCCGCCGCGGTCGCCGCGATGTCCGGGCCGCGGCGCTACACGTCCATGGTGCCCACACAGCTCATGAAGGCCCTCGATCACCCCGAGGCCGTGGCAGCGCTGTCCGCGCTCGACGCCCTCCTTCTCGGCGGCGCCGCCACACCGGCACCCGTCCTGGAGCGCGCCACGGAGTCCGGCATCACGATCGTCCGCACCTACGGAATGAGCGAGACCTGCGGCGGGTGTGTATACGACGGCGTTCCCCTGGACGGTGTCCGGGTGCGGATAGACGACGGTGGACGGGTTCTGCTCGGCGGCCCCGTCCTGGCATCCGGATACCGTGGACTTCCCGATCACCCGGCGTTCGCCGAGCCCGGCTGGTTCCGCACCGACGACGCCGGCACACTCACCGGCGGTGTCCTGCGAATCACGGGACGACTCGACGAAGCGATCTCCACCGGTGGCCTCACCGTCGTCCCTCAGGTTGTGGAGGCGGCGCTGAACGAGCATGCGGCCGTTCGGGACTGCGCGGTGATCGGACTGCCCGACCCCCGCCTCGGGCAACGCGTCGTCGCCGTCGTGGTCGCCGAACCCGGTACCGCACCCACACTGGATGAACTGCGGGCCTTCGTCGCACGCACCCTCGATCCCACCGCCGCACCCCGCGAACTGCACGTTGTCGACGCTCTCCCCCTCCGTGGTCCCGGGAAGGTCGACCGCCGTGCCCTGCAGTCCCGATATTCCTGACCGCTCATGTCCGTCGGCCGGCCCGGGCACACGCCCGGTCGAAGCGTTCCTTCACGGCCTCGAACCGCCGGAGGTCCGACCACACCCACCTGATCATGTCCCGCCCGGTGTCGCGCACCGCGTCCTCCCGTAGCTTCTCCTGCGCCACGATCTCTCCCGACTGTCCCGAGGTGAGCTTGTACTTGCCCATCCCGTCGAACTCACCGGCCAGCTCCCACTCCTCCCAGTAAAAATCGACGCGGGCCACGAAATCCCCGACGTCGGTACGGACCACGTACTGCAGATCGGGTTGAGGTATTC
>NZ_JBAQEO010000404.1:0-10273 GCF_049286785.1 Rhodococcus sp. (in: high G+C Gram-positive bacteria)
CTGGCATCCGGGCCAGCGGATCACCCATGCCCGCCACAGGCATCCCACGCCGAGCGAACCTAGAAACCCCACGAAATCACACATCCACGGATTCAGGCTGAGAGCGCCGTGAGGCGATACAGCCTGAGAGCGATCGGTGTAACCCGCTCCGGAACGAGTGAGCGCCCACCACATCGAATGTGGCGGGCGCTCAACGGCATCGGTCGGGACTAGCTGTAGTCGTAGAAACCCTTGCCGCTCTTCTTCCCGAGGTGACCGGCATCCACCTTGCGCTTGAGCAGCGTCGGCGGTGCGTGGTGCGGCTCGGCGAATTCCGCGTACAGCGATTCCGCTGCGGCGAGAGTGATGTCGAGACCCACAGTGTCGATCAGCGTCAGCGGACCCATCGGGTAGCCGCAGCCGCCCTTCATCGCCTCGTCGATGTCCTCGGCGGTGGCGTAACCCGACTCGAGCATTCGGACGGCCGACGTGAGATACGGGATGAGCAGCGCGTTGACGATGAATCCGGCACGGTCACCGGCGCGCACCGTCTTCTTGCGGAGCGTGTTCTTCGCATAGTCGGTGACCGCGCTGACCGTCTCCTCCGAGGTGACCAGGCTGACCACGATTTCCACCAGCGGCATCACGGGTACCGGGTTGAAGAAGTGGACGCCGACGACCTGACCGGGACGCTCGGTGGCATTGGCCATCTTGATCAGCGGGATCGACGACGTGTTGGACGCCAGGATGCCCGACGGCTTCACGATCTTGTCCAGCTTGGAGAAGATGTCGGTCTTGAGCGACTCGATCTCCGGTGCCGCCTCGATCACGAGGTCGCGGTCCGCGAACTCGTCCATGTCGAGGGTCACGCGCACACGGGCGAGAGCCGCGTCGGCATCCTCCTGGCTGAGCTTGCCGGACTTGACGCCGCGGGCCAGCGACTTCTCGATCCGGGCCTGCGCGGCATCGGCGTATTCCTGCCTGGTTTCGAGGATCAGGACCGAACTTCCGGCCTTGGTGCATACCTCGGCGATGCCGGCACCCATGGTGCCGCCTCCGATAACGCCTACTAGTTCCACGGTTCTCCTACTTCAAGAGCGCGCGCGACATCACGACACGCTGAATCTGGTTGGTGCCTTCGTAGATCTGGGTGATCTTCGCATCACGCATCATGCGTTCGACGGGGAAGTCGGTGGTGTATCCGGCGCCACCGAACAGCTGGACGGCGTCGGTGGTGACCTCCATCGCGACGTCGGAAGCGAAGCACTTCGCAGCTGCGGAGATGAAGCCGAGGTTCTTCTCGCCACGCTCGGCGCGGGCGGCGGAGGTGTAGACCATGAGCCGGGCGGCCTCCACCTTCATCGCCATGTCCGCGAGCATGAACTGGACGGCCTGGAAGTCGCTGATGGATTTGCCGAACTGCTTGCGGTCCTTGGTGTAGGCGATCGCGGCGTCGAGCGCACCCTGCGCGAGGCCGACGGCCTGCGCACCGATGGTGGGGCGGGTGTGGTCGAGGGTCTCGAGGGCGGTCTTGAAGCCGGTGCCGGGCTCGCCGATGATGCGGTCGCCGGGGATGCGGCAGTTCTCGAAGTACAGCTCGGCGGTGGGTGAACCCTTGATGCCGAGCTTCTTCTCCTTCGGTCCCACCACGAAGCCCTCGTCGTCCTTGTGGACCATGAACGAGGAGATGCCGTTGGCACCCTTGTCGGGATCGGTGACGGCCATGACGGTGTACCAGGTGGACTTCCCGCCATTGGTGATCCAGCACTTGGAGCCGTTGAGGATCCAGTCGTCACCGTCTGCTTTGGCGCGGGTGCGCATGCCGGCGGCGTCGGAGCCGGCCTCGCGCTCGGACAGGGCGTAGGACGCCATCTCACCGCGCACGAGATCGGGCAGGACCTTCGTCTTGAGCTCCTCGGACCCCTTGAGGATGAGGCCCATGGTGCCGAGCTTGTTGACGGCGGGAATCAGCGAGGAGGATCCGCAGACGCGGGCGACTTCCTCGATCACGATGCAGGTGGCGACCGAATCGGCGCCCTGGCCGTCGTATGCCTCCGGGATGTGGATGGCGTTGAAGCCGGACGCGTTGAGTGCGTTGAGTGCTTCCTCGGGGAAACGGGCGTTCTCGTCGACGTCCTTCGCGTACGGTGCGATCTCCTTCTCGGAGAGCGCGCGGATCGCGGCCCGCAGTTCGTCGTGCTCTTCTCCGAGCTTGAACAGATCGAAGTCCGGATTTCCGGCCATGAGGGCGCTCCTAATCGAGTGATGACGGCACTCAGTGCCACGCTATTTCGGCCTGCGCTGCGCACTATGGGCACACTTCGGCCGTTGCCTTGCAGTCAACCACGGCACTGAGTGCCAGTCAAGTGCGTGTGCCAGTCAAGTGCGTCTCACGTTCAGCTCGGCTCGAATTCGGCCGGTGATCTCGTCGACGGGTGTTCCGGGCGGGTAGGCGACCACGAGCACCGCGTCCGCTCCGTGGCCTTTCTCCGCGTCCGCTCCGGGAGCGACGCCGAAGGTGCGACGCACGTCGAGCAAGGCACGGGTGAGCTCGTCCGCCGTGGCCTCGGGATCGCCCTTGATCATGTTTCGGAGCAGGAAGTTGTGGCACGCAGTGACGGCGGCCGCGAACCCGATGACCTTCAGGACGGGCTCGGTGGGGACGACCCGGCGCAGGTAGTCGACGAACAACCGCTCGTACCGGAAGCCGGTGACGATCTCCCGGTCACGGAGCGCGGGCACCCGCTGCACCATCTCGTACCTGCGGACGGAGAGTTCGCGGTTCTCCCGGAACCGGTCGAAGACCAGGCCTGCCGTGGAGCAGACCGCAGCCCACGGGTCGTCCGCGTCCGACGACAGGTAATCCGTTGCCTGCTGCAACAACGACTCGTGGTCGGCGAAGATCACGTCTTCCTTGGAGCGGAACTGGCGGAAGAACGTCCGGCGGGACACGCCCGCCGCCGACGCGATCTGCTCGACGGTCGTCGCCTCGTACCCGTTCTCGGAGAACAGCCGGATGGCTTGCGCCACGACGTGGACGCGAAAGTCCGCGGGATCGATACCGGGTGTGTCGACGCGCTCGGTCATGGGGCCCAGTATCCATCGGCGGCATTGGACCCGCAGTGCCCTGGACCCGGCGCGTCGAGGAGGCGGATACTCGAAACAGTGCGTCCGTCCTGGTTGGGCGAGGCGAGGTCGAGTTCGAGTGTGCCCTGGACAAGGTGAAGGACCGGTTCCGGCGGCGGTGGAAACGCGCCGCGCCGGGGACGTCCGTGCCCCGGGGGAGCGATCGATCGATTCCGCTCCGGGCGGCGAACCGATTCCACTCTCGGCGGCGCAGCGGGCCACATGGTTCGCGCAGCAACTCGACCCGCAGGTCCCGATCTCCATCGCCCAGTACGTCGAGTTTCACGGTGCGCTGGATATCGACCTGCTCCGGCAGGAGACGGTGGAAGCGGCGCGTGAATTCGAATCGCCCTTCCTCAAGGTGTACGACGACGACGACGGCCGGCCGCTGCAGTACGTGGACCATCGGACGGACACGTCGATCGCGTATGTCGACTTCCGCGCCGACGAGGACCCGGTGGCGGCGGCGCACGAATGGATGGAGCGTGATTACGTCACGCCGCTCGACCTGAGCGCCGACCGACTGGTGGAGACGTCGATCCTGCAGACCGGTGACGCGCACTTCCTGTGGTACAGCAGGATTCACCACGTCGCCCTCGACGGCTACGGCGCCATGACGATGCTGCGCCGGATTGCGCACCGCTATTCCGCGAAAGTCGCGGGCCGTGAACCGGATCCGAACCGGGCGGTGAGCCTGCGGCAGTTGTACGACATCGACTGCCGGTACCGCGCCTCCGAGCGTTTCGTGACCGATCGGGAGTACTGGGCGGGGCGGGTGGCCGGGCTCGAGGGCACCACGCTGGCGCGGACGACAGGGCACGTGTCGGCCGCCAGCACGGTGGAGAGCGCCGTCCTCTCGGACGAAGTCGTGGCCGTTCTCGATTCCCGCGACAGCCTGTCGGCGGCGACCATCATCGCGGCCGCAGCGTGCTACCTGGCGCGACGCACCGGCAGAACCGATGTGCTGATGACCATTCCGGTGTCGGCGCGCACCACGGCGGTGCTGCGCAATTCCGGCGGAATGCTCGTCAACGTGGCCCCGATGCCCGTCAGCGTCCGGGCCGAGGACACCGTCGCGGAACTGATCGAGAAGGTTCAGCGTGAGTTGGTCGCGGCACTGCGGCACCAGCGGTGCAGCCTCGACGACATCCGCCGCGACGCCGGCGACACCGCGACGACGGCACTGTACGGGCCGATGGTGAACGTCATGCTGTTCCGCCAGGAGGTCGCGCTGGGTTCGCTCCTCGGCGATTTCCACATCGTCACCTCGGGTCCGGTCGAGGACCTGCTGATCAACGTGTATCAGAGCGGCGCCCCCTCCAGGATCTTCGTGGACTTCCGCGCGAACCCCAGTCGTTACGAGAACGCGGAGCTGCGGGAACACCATCAGCAGTTCGTCGAGCTGCTCGAGGAACTGGCCACCGCAGACCCGGGGTCCCCGGTGGGCAGCATTCACGAGGCCAGCTCCCGCACCGGTGAACGCCTACTGCGCGAGGCGGAGGAAATCCAGTACTGGCGCCGGCAGCTGGACGGTTTGCCCGACCTCCTGCCGTTGCCCACCGACCGTCGGCGGCCCGCGAGGTTGTCCCAGGCGAGCGACCGGGTCACCGTGGTGGTGTCGGGGGAGTTGCACCGACGCGTGGCCGCGCTGGCCGACGCCGCCGACACCACCCGTCGCACGGTGTTCCTGACGGCTCTGTCGATCCTGCTGGGCAGGGTCACCGGAAGTAGCGACATCGCCGTCGGAACTGCGGTGGACGTGGGCGACCGCACGGACACCGTGGTGGTGCGTTCGCGGTACGCGGGCGAGGTGTCGTGCCACGACTATCTGGCGCACGTCCGGGACGCCGCCACCGAGGCGGTGGCGCACACCGATGTGCCGTTCGACCGTCTGGTGCGGGAGCTCGGCGTGTCGGCGTCGGACGCGTACGCGCCGATCTTCCAGGTGCTGCTCGACACCCGCGGGCCCGGCCCCCCGGGTTCCACCGTCTCCGGCCTCGACCTGTGCGTCTCCGTCACGGAAGCGGCCGACGGGTCGGGCGGACCGGCGGGTGTCACCGTCGAATTCGGTTTCGCCGCAGACCTGTTCGATGCCTACACGATCCGGGTGGCTGCCGAACGGTACGTCCGCATACTCGACGCGATGGCGGTCGGTCCGGATGTTCCGGTCGGTGACCTCGAGATCCTCTCCGAAGGCGAACGTTCCACGCTGACACCGGTACGAGGACGTCCGGGCCGGTCCGAGCGCACCCTGCCCGAGGTGTTCGCGGATGCCGCGGCGCTCGATCCGGCGGCGACGGCCCTGGTGCGGCAGGGCGAGGAGTTGTCGTACCGCGAACTGGACCGGTGGTCGACGCAGGTCGCGCGGATGCTGATCGACCGCGGGGTAGGACCGGAATCGTTCGTCGCGTTGGCGCTGCCGCGTTCGTTCCGGTCGGTGGCGTCCGTCTGGGCCGTCGCGAAGACCGGGGCGGCATTCGTTCCGGTGGACCCGAACTACCCGGCCGATCGGATCGATTACATGCTCGCCGATTCGGGTGTGGTGCTGGGTCTGACGGAGGAGTCGGCGCGCGGCGGCCTGCACGATTCGATTCCATGGTGCGTGCTGGACGATCCGGATTTCGAGGCCGACTGCGCCGCCCGCTCGGACCGTCCGCTGACCGACTCCGACCGCATTCGGCCGCTGCACCTCGACAATGCCGCGTACCTGATCTACACGTCCGGATCGACGGGGCGGCCGAAGGGCGTCACCGTCACACACCGCGGGCTGGACAACTTTGCTGCGGACCAGCAGGAAAGGTTCGGTGCCACGAGATCATCTCGGACACTGCACTTCTCGACCCCGAGTTTCGACGCGTCCGTGTTCGAGTACCTGCAGGCTTTCGGGGTGGGCGCCACGATGGTGGTGGTGCCGCCGTCCGCGTACGGCGGTTCGGAACTGGCCGACCTGCTGAGGTCGGAGCGTGTCACGCACGGCTTCGTCACCACGGCGGCGCTGAGTACGATTCCGCCCGATTCGCTGGGCGACTTCCTCGACGTGGTCGTGGGCGGTGAGGCCTGCCCGCCCGAACTGGTGGCCCGGTGGGCACCGGACCGTAGGCTGCACAACGCCTACGGTCCCACCGAAACCACCATCATGGCGAACATCAGCGCACCGATGGCCCCCCGTGACCCCATCACGCTGGGTGGGCCGATCAGGGGTGCCGAGGAAGTGGTGCTCGACGCCCGGCTCCGTCCGGTCCCCATCGGGGTGCCGGGTGAGCTGTACATCGCCGGTGCCGGTGTGGCGCGGGGCTATCATCGGCGGCCCGGTCTCACCGCGGCGCGGTTCGTCGCCGACCCGTACGGCCGCGGCCGGATGTACCGCACCGGTGACGTGGTGCGGTGGCGGCCCGATCACACGCTCGAGTACCTGCGGCGCAGGGACTTCCAGGTGAAGGTGCGTGGATTCCGGATCGAGCTCGGCGAGATCGACGCGATGCTGCAGACGCATCCGGACGTGCGACTGGCCGTCACCATCGGCAGACCGGGCCCGTCCGGGGACACGGTCCTGGTCTCGTACGTGGTCCCGGCTGCAGGCAGGCCGATCGATACGACGGAACTGCTGCGGCAGGTGCGGAACCGGTTGCCGGCGTACATGGTTCCCTCGGTCGTCATGATGCTGGACGAGATCCCGTTGAACCCGGTCGGGAAGCTGGACCGCGCGGCGCTGCCGGAACCACGGTTCCTGTCCGCGGCCGCCGAGTTCAAGGCGCCGGCCGACCCGGTCGAGGAGTCGATCGCCGAGGTCTTCACCGAGGTCCTCGGCGTCGAACGGATCAGTGTCGACGACAGCTTCTTCGACCTCGGCGGCGATTCTCTCGTGGCGACGCGGGTGATCGCGCGCGTCAACGCGTCACTCGGATCGGACGTGGGCGTGCGGGCGTTGTTCGAGGCGCCCACCGCCGAACTGCTGGCCGCCTACGTTCGCCGTGCGGGTACGGAGCTCGTGGACCGACCGCCCCTGATCGTCGGGGAGCGGCCCGAGCGGATCCCGTTGTCGCTGGCGCAGCAACGGATGTGGTTCATCAACCAGTTCGACACGTCGTCGGTGGCGTACAACATCCCGATGGCCGTGCGCCTCACCGGTCCTCTGGACTCGGACACGCTGCGGGCCGCGGTGGGTGACGTGATCGAGCGGCACGAGTCGTTGCGCACCGTGTATCCCGCGTCGGCGGACGGGCCGTACCAGGTGGTGGTCGACGCCGCGGAGGTCGTCCCGGACCTCACCCCGCACGTCGACGGCGACGGATCGCTGCACGACCGGATCGCGACCCTCCTCGCAGGCGGGTTCGACGTGAGCGCGAAGGTCCCGCTGCGCGCGGCGCTGTTGTGGACCGGCCCCGACGAACACGTCCTGGTGATCGTGGTGCATCACATCGCCGCCGACGGGGCGTCGCTCGCACCGCTGGCCCGCGACCTGATGGTCGCCTACTCGGCGCGCCGGTCCGGGACGCCGCCGAGCTGGGAGCCGCTGTCCGTGCAGTACGCCGACTTCAGCGTGTGGCAGCGTCGCCTCCTCGGCAGTGCCGACCAGGCGGACAGCCCCATGTCTCGGCAGTTGCAGTACTGGCGCGGTGCGCTGGCCGAGCTCCCGGAGGTCAGCGCCCTGCCGCTCGACCGGAACAGGCCGGTCACCCGCTCGCTCGAGGGTGCGACCGTGGCGTTCTCGATCGACGCGGGCCTGCACCGGCAACTGCTCCTCCTCGCGCGCGAGCACAACGCGACGCTGTTCATGGTGATGCACGCGGCGCTGGCCGTGCTGCTGTCGAGGATGTCCGGGTCGGGTGACGTCGCCATCGGCACACCGATCGCGGGTCGCGGTGAGGCGGCGCTGGACGACCTGGTCGGGATGTTCGTCAACACGCTGGTGCTGCGGACTCCGGTGGAGCCGGGCGAGGTGTTCACCGACGTGCTGGCCCGGGCCCGCGACACGGATCTGGGCGCGTTCGGGCACACGGACGTTCCCTTCGAGAGCGTCGTCGACGAGCTGGCTCCGGTCCGGTCGACGTCCCACTCGCCGCTGTTCCAGGTGCTGCTCGAATTCCAGAACACCGTGCGCGCCCAACTCGAATTGCCGGGCCTGATCGTCGAGGCGGTCGACGTCGACCCGGGAGTCGCCAAATTCGACCTGCAGTTGTCGCTCGCCGAATATCACGACGAGAAGGGCACCGCCGCAGGTATGTCCGCCGCCTTCCTGTACGCGACGGACGTGTTCGACCGGACGTCGGTGGAGGGGTTCGGGGAACGCTTCGTCCGGGTGCTGCGGGCGGTGGTCGACGACCCGGCGGCGGTGGTGGGGGACATCCCGGTTCTCGGTGTGGTCGAGCGCGACCTGGTGCTGGACCGGTGGAACCGTGAGGGTGTCGCTGCCGACGCGCAGACCGTGGTCGAGTTGTTCGCGCGGGTGGCCGCGGCGACCCCGGACTCCACCGCGGTGGTGTGCGGTGCCGAGGCGCTGACCTACGGCGAACTGGACGAGCAGGCGAACCGGCTGGCACGGTTGCTGATCGCCGAGGGTGTGGGAACCGAGTCGCTGGTCGCGGTGATGGTGGATCGCACGCCTGCCCTCGTGGTGACGTTGCTGGCGGTGCTCGCGGCCGGTGGCGGGTACGTGCCGGTCGACGCCAGCTATCCCGCCGAGCGGGTGGCAGCGATGTTCGAGGACGCGCGACCCGTCTGCGCCGTGGTGAGCGCGGAATTCGCGTCGCTGGCACCGGCCGGAATTCCGGTGGTGGCGATCGACGATCCGGCGACAGCCCGTGCGGTGGCGGTACTGTCCGGGTTGCCGGTCACCGACTCGGACCGGTTGCGGCCGCTGTGGGCCGATGCCGTCGCGTACGTCATCTTCACGTCGGGGTCGACCGGGCGGCCGAAGGGCGTCCAGGTGTCGCATCGGTGCGTTGTCACGCTGCTGGCCAACACCCGGGATCTGTTCGGGTTCGACTCGTCCGACGTGTGGACGCTGTTCCACTCGTACGCTTTCGACTTCTCCGTCTGGGAACTGTGGGGTGCGCTCGTCCACGGTGGCCGGCTGGTGCTGGTCGGCTACTTCACCGCGCGGTCGCCGGACACGTTCCTCGAACTGCTGCGCCGGGAACGGGTGACGGTGCTGAACCAGACCCCGACGGCGTTCTACCAGCTGACGGAGGCGGATCGTGCGGCGAGCGCCGTCGAACACGCCGGCGGATCGCCACTGTCGTTGCGGTACGTGATCTTCGGTGGCGAAGCCCTCGATGTCGGGCAGCTGGAGCGGTGGTACACCCGGCACGACGACCGGGCCCCCGTGCTGGTGAACATGTACGGCATCACCGAGACCACGGTGCACGTCAGCTTCCTCGCCCTCGACCGCGCGCTGGCGGCGTCGGTGCCGGGCTCGGTGATCGGCGGCGGAATCCCCGGTCTGCGCGTCTACGTCCTCGACGGCCGGCTGCATCCGGTGCCGCCCGGGGTGGTGGGCGAGCTGTACGTGTCCGGCGACCAGGTGACCCGCGGCTACATCGGCCGTCAGGGTTTGACCGCAACGCGTTTCGTCGCCGACCCGTTCGACCGACACCGGGCGGGGGCGCGCATGTACCGGTCGGGCGACGTCGTGAAATGGGGTGCGGGCGGTCGGCTCGAGTATGTGGGGCGCAGCGATTTCCAGGTGCAGCTGCGCGGATTCCGGGTGGAACTCGGCGAAGTGGAGGCGGCCCTGGCCGCGTGCGCCGGGGTGGCGCAGTCCGTGGTCGTGGTGCGCGGCGACGACCGGGACGGCGACCGGCTGGTGGGCTACGTGGTCCCGGAGGCGGGTGCGGAAGTCGACGCGGCGGCTGTTCTCGACGCGGTCGGGGCGAGCGTACCGTCCTACATGGTGCCGGCCGCGGTCGTGGTGATCGACGCCCTGCCCTTGACGGTCAACGGCAAGCTTGACCGGAAAGCACTGCCGGAAGCCGACTTCGGCACGTCGACGGTGGGGTTCGTCGCCCCGCGCAATCCGGTGGAGGAGATCGTCGCCGCCGTGTTCGCCGACCTTCTCGGCATCGTCCGGGTGGGGGCGAACGACGGCTTCTTCGCACTCGGCGGGAACTCGCTGACGGCGACCCGGCTCGTCGCCCGCGTCAACGCTGCGGTCGGCGACCGCCTGGGC
>NZ_JBAQEO010000405.1:0-7684 GCF_049286785.1 Rhodococcus sp. (in: high G+C Gram-positive bacteria)
CCTCCCGCACCGTGACCGCGCGGGCACCGAGGGCGCGCGCCGTCTCCGCGAACCCGGGCCGCCGTGCTCGCGGCCCGCGTCCACCGCCGGACGCACGATCTGCCCGCTGCGAATGATGCCGACGAGCATTGCGACCACACGGACCCCATCGGGGCCGAACTCGTTGGCCAGTGCCTTGGTCAGGCTCAGGCCCGCCGCCCGCAGCGGGGAGCTCGGCATGCCACCCCCGGCGCCCGAGGCACGCGCGCCCGTGCTGAGCACGTTGAGGATGACGCCCTTCGATTCCTTCAGGTGCGGCATCGCCGCGCGGCTCGCGCGCACTGTAGCGAGGAACTTCAGATCGAAATCGTCGTGCCAGGTGTCGTCGGTGATTTCTTCGAACGCGCCGCCGCTGTGCACACCGGCGGAGTTGACCACGCCGTCGAGCCGGCCCCACTGGGCGTGTGTCAGTTCGACGAGACCCTCGAGGTCGGCGGCTACCGTGACATCCGCTTGCACTCCCACCGCCGATCCGCCGCCGAGCGCGCGCGGGGACCCCACTGCGTCGTCGAGACGCTCGGCGTTACGCCCGCAGATCGTCACGTCGGCGCCCTCGGTCACCAGAGACGAAGCCGTCGCGAAGCCGAGACCGTCCGATCCGCCTGTGACGAGGAAGGCTTTGCCTTTCAGGCCGAGATCCATATTGTCTCCCGCATTCGCCGCTACTTAGTAAACTATGTGATCTGGGTTATAACACAGTGTACGGGATTGACGACAGTCCACGGAGGACATCATGAAGGTTCTGATCTATGGCGCGGGCGGCTTCCTCGGCTCCGCGCTCGTCCGGCGTTTCGTCGCAGGTGGGCACACCGTGCACGGCCTGGTCCGCACCGAAGCCGCCGCTGCCGTACTCCGCGAGGCCGGTGCCGAGCCCGTTCTCGGCGACCTGCTCGCCGACCCCGACGGCACCGTCGCACACGCGCGCGACGCAGACGTCGTCGTATACGCCGCGCAACTACTACTCGAACCCGAGCGGAAGACCGTCGAGGCCCTGATCGACACCCTCGCAGAATCGGGAAAGACGCTGATCTTCACCTCCGGCACCGGAGTGCTCTCGCAGCGCACCGACGGAGAGTGGAGCGAAGACACGTTCAGCGAGGACGACGAGTTCGTCCGATCCAAGTACATCGGTGCCCGCGTCGACACCGAGAACCTCGTGCGCGCAGCTGGCGCACGTGGTGTTCGCGGCATCGTCGTGCGGCCCTCGATGATCTGGGG
Source organism: Rhodococcus sp. (in: high G+C Gram-positive bacteria) (assembly GCF_049286785.1). GTDB lineage: Bacteria > Actinomycetota > Actinomycetes > Mycobacteriales > Mycobacteriaceae > Rhodococcus_F. The sequence goes on from NZ_JBAQEO010000405.1 coordinate 1,258, forward strand.
CCACGGCCGCTCCCCCATGCTCGATGGTTTCCGCACGTCGATCGAGAAGACCGGCGCGGTCTGTTACATCGGTCGAGGCCTGAATCTGTACTCGAACGTGCACGTCGACGATGTTGCCGAGACTTACCACCTCGCGGCGGAGAAGGCACCGACCGGCGCGCTTTACCACGCGGTGTCGGGCGAAACGAATTTCCGCACCATCGCCGAGGCCCTCGCACGACGGCACGGTGTCGCAGCCCGGAGTATCGATCTCGCCGAGGGCGTGGAGATCTGGGGTACCTTCGCCGCACTGATCGTGTTCTCGACCTGCAGTCGTACCCGCGCACCCCGCGCCCGGCGCGAACTCGGCTGGCAGGCCCACCCCGACCGGCTCGATGTGCTGTCCGAGATCGACCTGCCGGTGGACGCGACCTGACAGCCGTGGTGTCGACGGGGCCCGCCGGCGGCGGTCAGTGACGTCCGCCGGCGACCACGAGCGTCTCCCCGGTGATGTAGGAGGACTCGCCGGACAGCAGGAACCGCACGACCGACGCGATCTCCTCCGGTGCTGCGCCGCGCCCCAGCGGGATGGTCTCGACCATCGCGGCCCGCTGCTCTGCAGTGACCGTCTGCGACTGCCAGGTCGGTGACGTCCACCTGCACCGCGACGGCATCGCCACCGCGGTCGCGAATGCCGGCGACCGTAGCCTCCGCCTCGCCGGCCCGGGAACGGTATCCCACCACTACGCGGGCGCCGACGTCGGCGAGATTCCCACAGATGGCACGACCGATACCCCGGGCGCCACCCGTGACGACAGCAATCTTCCCCTCGAATCCCGTTGCAGGACTCACCGTTCGAGCGAATCGAAATGCCGGTCGGCAAGTACCCCCATCGCCGGACGCAGGGCCTGCGTCTCCCCGGCCACCTGACGCAGGAGCGTAGCCACCGTGGTCTCGATCGGTACTGTCCCCGCGAGGCACCGCTTCACCAGCTTGGCGGTGCCGGCCGCAACGGACGACGGCCGGAATTCGAGCACCGCTTCGAGATCGTCGAGATCGCGCTGTTCGATCGGCTTCGACACGGACTCCGCTTCACGCAGGTACTTGAGGATTCTGGCCAGGCCCTTGCTGCGCTGGATCACGAACGGATCCTCGCTGCGGGGCACGATGATCTGCCGGATCTGTTCGAGCGCCGCGCCGTACAGCCAGTCCCGCTCGCCCGGCACCGCCGGCACCGGTTCGACTTCGGCGGCCTCCACACCCACGACATCCGCGAGCGCTTCGAGGAGAAGCCTCCGGTGCAGCAACCCGTACACGAGACCATTGCCGACCTCGCCCAGCAGATCGGGTTCCGCACGCTTGCGGTGCCCCAGGATCACGATGCGCAGCTCGGCGAGCACCCGGTAGTAGCGGACCCGGTCGAGATCGATGTCCGCGCCGGCCGCACGGGCATAGTCGTCGAACCGCTCCAGGAGATTGGTGAAGGGTTCCTGCACCGCGCGGACCGAAACCCACGCGAGATCGTCGTGCGGGTCGCCGAGGTGTCCCAGCTCGAGGTCGAGGACGGCGGTGACCTTGCCGTCCTCGTAGAGGAAGTTGCCCGGCCCGGTGTCGCCCTGCACGATCACCACGGGTCCGGACACGTCCGGCACGTGGCCGCGCACCCAGTCGAGCCCGAGATCGATCGGCGGATCGCTGGTCCCCGAGTCGCGATAGACCTTCTCCCACGCATCGATCTCGCGGTGGACGAGCACGCGCAGATCCGCGTCGGGGTCCTGGTCCGGCAACCCGAGCCGGTGCGGATCCACACGATGCATCTCGCCGAGGATGCGCATGAAATCCGATGCGACGGAGATTCGCTGGTCCTCGTCGTGCAGCCGGGAGAACCACGCCTGCCCGGACACGAGTTCGGACAGGATCGCCTGTTCGACCGGATGCACACCCACGATGCTCGGGACGGGTACCGCCGTGCCATCGAACGCCCGGAAGAACGCCGCCTCACGATGCAGGGTGAAATCGTCACCCTTCTCCTGAGGGTCGAGACGGTCGTAGCGCAGGAACAGCGGGCGAACTACGCCGTCCGCGCCGCGCACCTCCACCACCCACGCTTCGCGCCGGCCGCCGCCCGGGCGGCGGTCGGCCGAGATCACGGTGCCGTTCGCCGCGTCGCCGACCCAGTCCGTGAGCTCGGACGAAAGACCATTCGCTCCGAGCTCGGTCGTACTCTCTGTCGCAGTCGCCATCACTTCGTCCTGCCCTCGAGCGGTCACGTACACCGCAGCCGCCGGATATGATACAGATCACTTATATCACTTAGTTCTCTTTCGACAAGTTCTACGACCGCCCTCGGAGCATGCACATGACCTCGAATACCGTCACCGACGCACCATTCCTCCCCGAAGACGACGCTTACCACCGCCTCAGCGACGACACCCACGAAACCGAAACGACGTGGTGGTCGTTCAACGTGCCCGAACGTCGGATCGGCGGGTGGCTCCACGCCGCGCATCTGCCCAACCAGGGCACCGTCACCTGGCGCGTGTTCGCGTGGGATCCGCGCGGAGCCGATCCGGGCCGCCTCGCGTACTTCCGCAACTCCGGGCCGGTTCCGATGATCGAGAATCCAGACCTGCGCGACATCACCTTCCCCGCCGGTGGCTTCAGCGTCAAAGCGCTGAAACCGACCATGGACTACCACATCGCCTACTCTGACCCGGCCGCAAAGTTCGCGATCGAGTTCGAACACCGCAGCGTGCATCCACCTCAGCGGTTCACACCCGGTGAGGCGCCCGCGATGTTCAACCCGCACTTCGATCAGCTCGGCCACCTCACCGGCGAACTCGTCCTCGACGGCGAGCGCATCGAGATCGACTGCCACTCGGTCCGGGACCGCACGTGGGGCCCGCGCGGCGGCGCTCACCTGCAAAGCCGTAAACCCGAACACGTGCGTGGCGAATACACGGTTCGTGAACCGGGTGGACCTTCGTGGCGGCAGGTCGAACGGCAGCGCGGCCGCGGCCGCATCCAGTACATCTTCGGCCACGCCGGCGCCGAGATCGGCTTCCTCAGCTTCGTTCGCCCCCAGGACGGCGACGCCGCAGGATTCTCTCCGCTCAACGTAGGGTGGCTCCTGAAGGACGGACGGTTCGAGCGCCTCGACAAGACCCGTAGCCGCATGCGCAACTACCGCGATCCCCGTACCGGTTGGAGCGCCCACATGGAGGTTCAACTCGTCGACGTCGCCGGTCGCACCATGGACGCCGAGGGCTTCGCCGTCAGCCACATGTGCGAACACGGCACCGGTGCCAACGCGCTCATGCGCTGGGAATTCGACGGGAAGATCGGCTGGGGCGAAGACCAGGACGGCTGGAAGCCCGACCATTTCGCCGAGCTCATGCGAGCCCTGCGCGACACGGGCCGAACAGGGCACGCACACTAGCAAGGGAAGAGAACCGGAAATGTCTATATCGCCCCTCGCCGCCATGGCAACCGATCCCGCCTCGGTACTGCCCGTTCAATTACGCGCGCGCGCCCGAACGGAACCCGACCGGCCGTTTCTGTTGGAGGTTACGGGCGGCAGTGCCACCTACGGTGCGACATGGGCCGGCGTCTGCAACTGGGCCGAGCATCTGAGAAATCTCGGAGTTGGGCCCGGCTCCCGTGTCGCGACCTTGTTGCCACCTTCGATCGATGCGGCGATGATCTGGATCGCACTCGGTTGCATGGGTGCGGTGGAGGTACCGGTCAATCCCGACCTCAAGGGTGCGTTCCTCGAGCATGTCCTCGACGATGCAGCGCCGATACTGTGTCTGGCACGACCCGAATTCGTCAACCGCATTCGAGACACCCGCCCCGTCTTGAAGGTTCGTGCCATCGAGCGTGGCGCGTGGGAACACCTGGAGACAGCCACCACCGAGCCGCACCCGCTGCCTTCGCCGGGCGACATCGCGTGCGTCATCTACACCTCCGGTAGTACGGGACCGGCAAAGGGAGTGGTGCTGGATTGGGCGCAGTTCGCCACCACCATCGACCGGATTCCGCTCGGCCCGGACGACGTGACCTACGACTGCCACCCGATGTTTCATGTGACCGGAAGAAGTCCCCTGGTCACCATGTGCAGCACCGGCGGCACAGTCGTACTGCGCGAGAAGTTTTCAGCCAAGGCCACGATGGATGACGTGCGTGCGTTCGGCTGCACCACAGGGACTTTCCATGGCGCTCTGCTGCTGGCCTTGCCGCCGCGAGCCGACGATGCCGACAACCCGCTCGAGGCCGTGTTCGCCGGACACAATGTCGCCCTCGCGGCAGAGTTCGCAGAACGATTCGCCGTGAAGTGCTACGACCTCTACGGGTCCACTGAAGTCGGGTTCCCTCTGGTCCTGAGCGACCCACCGGACCTCGAGCACACCTGGTGCGGACGCGTGCGCGACGGCTATCGGGCACAGGTGGTGGACGAGAACGGACAGCCCGTCGCCGACGGCGTACCGGGAGAGCTCTGGATTCGGCCCGACGACCGCCGCATGATCATGATCGGCTACCTCAACCAACCGGAGGCGACGGCACGGGCACTGGACGGCGGTTGGTACCACACCGGCGATATCGTCATCCGGCATCCCGACGGCAACTTCGAATTTCTGCATCGCGCCGGCGACACCATCCGCCGGATGGGCGAGAACATCTCAACCACAGCCGTCGAAGCAGTAATAGACGAGCACCCGCAGCTTTCCGGGTGCGCGGTGCTCGGCGTGCCCGACCCTGTTGCAGGACAAGAGGTCCTGATCGCAGCCGAGGTCGTCGAGAACTCCCCACTGGACGAACCGGCACTCTACGAGTGGCTCACGAGCCGGTTACCCAAACACGCATTGCCGAAATACCTCACCCTGAGCGACGCACTACCGCGCACACCCACCAACAAGGTCCTCAAGACCGGGCTCCTCGCCACCATCGACCTGACCGAAGTATGGAGCCCACCGAACCGGCGGAACTGACTCAGCCGATGGGGAAGTCCCCCAGGTTCCACGTGCCCTCGGTCCCCCGCGACCACCCCGACGCAGCCCACGTGCCACCGTCGACGGGCAGGGTTGCGCCCGTGATGTACGAGGCGTGAGGTGAGCACAGGAATGCGACGGCCGCACCGCATTCGGAGATGTGGCCCTCGCGCGCCAGCGGAATGTACCGGTCCACCGCGTCCTGACTGTCGGGCTCGCGGACGAGGAATGCAGCTTCGTCGATCGGACCCGTTCGCTGCCCGTGGTTGCCGGGTGTCACGGTCTGATCGGGCGTGATCGCATTGACGCGGATGCCGTCCGTAGCAAGGGGGACCGTGGCCGAGGTCGCGGCGAGCATGCTGACGAGATTGATGTCGATGTGTCGCCGCCAGCTGCGTTCGCTCTGGTCGACGAACGCGCCGCCGCGGACACCGCCGGCGTTGTTGACCAGGATGTCGAGGCGACCGAATTCGCTGTCCGCGCGCTCGACGGCACTTCGCACCTGGTCGGTGTCCATGACGTCGGTCTGCACCGCCAGTACCTTGCGGTCGCGCTCACGAATCAGCTCGGCGGTCTGTTCTGCGCGCTGTGGATCGATTTCGGCGAGGACGATGTCCGCTCCTGCCTCGGCGAGCGACAGCGCAATCCCCCGCCCGATACCGCCGCCGCCACCCGTCACCAGCGCAACCTGCCCTGTCAGATCGACCGTCATACCAACCATGTGCGACTCTTCCCTTCCAACAGGCCGCGCCGCCTACCGGTTTTCGGCGTGCGGCGCAGGCTCCGTGCATCTATGTCATTCGGTGATCGTCAGGTCGCGAAGGTGAACGTCACGGTAAAGTGCACCAACGCCATGGAACCCGATTTTCCGTTCTTCTGCTCGAGTGACAACAGACGGCGAACATCCGGCGTCACCCCGATCGCCTCGCATCCGGCTCGGTTTGGGGGAAGATCGAAGACCCTCGAAAGATCGTCCCAGAACATCACCGTCGACTGAAATGTCGGCGGTACCGGTGCAGCGCCCGGCTGTACTCGTGTGCCGAATCGGCGAACAGCGTTGCGCGAGCAAGACGGGCACATCGAGGTTCGAAAGCGACCTGAGCTTCCAGGAGATCGGCACCAGTCGCCGACTGCATCTGCAGGTAGAGGCCGACGTTGCGTGCAGCCACGCTCAGGTCGGGCATCTGCGCTTGCGGGCCCTCCGTGAGCGCCCGGGAGAACGGTGAGCAGACCTTCGCTCTCGAGGATGCGGAATGCACCACCGAGAGTCGGGCGCGAGACTCCGAACTCTTCGGTCAGAATCTTCACCGGTGGAAGCATCTCGCCGGGTGCAATTTCGCCTCGGTCGCTCACCAGATTTCGTGATGCTCCGTGCTCACCGCAGTGACTCCGGACCCGTGGGATCTGGACTCGTGGACTCTGGACTCGTGCCCGGCGATGCCTGATCGCCCAAGACCGGT
>NZ_JBAQEO010000406.1:0-4577 GCF_049286785.1 Rhodococcus sp. (in: high G+C Gram-positive bacteria)
GTGCGAGCCCGGGCACGCGGTGCGCAGGACTGGAAACGTCCACTGGCGGGCGGCCTGGTCGCAACTCTGGCCGCGACCGTGGTTGCGGCCGCGATGTGGCCGTTCATGGCGGGCACGAACTCGGGTGAGCGCACCATCACCGTCGCCGCGATCCAAGGCAGCGTTCCCAAACTGGGTCTCGACTTCAACGATCAGCGCAAGAAGGTTCTCGACAATCACGTGGCCCGCACCCTGGAGTTGGCGGCGCAGGTGCGGGCGGACGCTGCTCCGCAGCCGGATCTCGTGATCTGGCCCGAGAACGCCTCCGACATCGATCCGCTGCGAAATGCCGACGCTGCCGCGGACATCTCACGTGCCTCCGAGGCGGTCGGCGCGCCCGTCCTGGTCGGTGCGGTGCTCGTGAACTCCGACCGGACCACCACCAACTCGGTCATCGTGTGGGACGGGGAGTCCGGACCGCAGGAGCGGCACGACAAGCGGATCATCCAGCCGTTCGGCGAATACCTGCCGTACCGCGATTTCTTCCGGCACTTCTCGTCCTACGCGGATCGGGCAGGCAACTTCGTACCCGGCCACGGCGACGGCGTGGTGCACACGAACGGGATCGCGGTCGGTGTGGCCACCTGTTACGAGGTGGCGTTCGACCGGGCCTTTTCGGCGTCGATCCGGGCAGGAGCCGAAATTCTGGCCGTGCCCACCAACAACGCCACGTTCGGTGACACCGAGATGACGTACCAGCAGCTTGCCATGTCGAAAGTGCGCGCCGTCGAGCACAGCCGCACCGTTGTGGTGGCGGCCACGAGTGGTGTGAGTGCGATCATCGCCCCGGACGGGTCCACCGTCGCGCAGACCCCACTTTTCGTGCCGGCAGCCCTGGTGGCGGAAGTCCCGCTGCGCACCGGCACTACGCCGGCTGATCGGCTCGGCCCGATTCCGGAGTTCGTTCTCGGCCTCGGTGCCGTCGTGGCCGTCGCCTGCGCACTGGTGCTGGGTCGGCGACAGGCTCGGCGTACGTCTCCGGGCAGTACCGAGTCTCCGGGCAGTAACGAATCTGCAGGCAGCACGGAGAAGGCGCCGGCCGAGGCCGGCAGGGAGGATTGTCATGGCACCGGAGCAGGATTCCGGCAACCAGGTGGCGGCACACGCACGGACTCTGGTGATCATTCCGACGTATAACGAGAGGGAGAATCTCGGTGCGATCGTTGCCCGGCTGCATGCGGCGCTGCCCGAAACGCACGTTCTCGTCGTGGACGACGGCAGTCCGGACGGCACAGGAGACGTGGCGGACACCCTCGCGGCGAACGACGGCGCAGGCCGTATCCGTGTGATGCACCGGACCGAGAAGAACGGACTCGGGGCCGCGTACATCGCAGGCTTCCACTGGGGACTCGACCGCGGCTATTCGGTGCTGGTGGAGATGGATGCCGACGGCAGCCACGCGCCGGAACAACTTCACCGTCTACTCGACGGGGTGGACGCGGGCGCCGATCTGGTCCTCGGTTCGCGGTACGTCCCGGGTGGCACCGTGGTCAACTGGCCCAAGCACAGGAAGTGGTTGTCGAGGGGTGGCAATATCTACTCCCGGCTGGCACTGGGCGTGAAGATCTCCGACATCACGGGCGGGTACCGCGCGTATCGACGGGAGGTCCTCGAGAAACTCGACCTCGAGAAGATCGAATCGCACGGCTACTGCTTCCAGGTCGACCTTGCGTGGCGTGCGGTGCGGGCCGGTTTCGTGGTGCGGGAGGTACCCATCACCTTCACCGAACGCGTGATCGGCGAATCGAAGATGAATGGCGGCATCGTCCGGGAGGCGCTGCTCGCGGTCACCCGGTGGGGGTTGCGTCACCGTCTCACGCAGGTACGGGATGTCGCGCAGAGGTAACGCAGGAGTGGACATCATCACTCTTATGTAACGTTTTCTGGTGCCACATCGACTTCGTTACGTCGTTGTGTTTTTTCCCTGCCGTCGGGTGGAACCCGCATGGTGGAGGGGGTGCAAGGGCGCAAACCGGACGTCCGATAGGTACTGCCAGGGTACTGGCGGGTACAGTTCGGTAACTTTTCAGGCACGCAGGTCACGATCGCGTGGGCGGTCGGAACTCGGCCGCACCGCGAGATGGGAAACGAGGGTGAGCAAGTGGTCGACGTGCCGGATGAGGTGATCACGCCCGAATCTTTACGCATTCCGGACGGCGCATTTCCCCTTTCCGCGGCGCAGCAGGGCATGTGGCTGGCCCAGCAGGTCGAACCCGATGTTCCGGTCACCATCGCGCAGTACGTCGAGCTGGTCGGCGCCCTCGATCTGGCCTTGCTCTCCGAGTCGATGGTCAGCGCCGGCCGGGAGCTCGGTTCCGCGTTTCTGCGCCTCGTCGAGGTCGACGGGATGCCCTACCAGATGGTCGACCAGACGCTGGATGCTTCGGTGCGGCTGGTCGATCTGCAACGGGAATCCGATCCGGAATCCGCCGCCGTGGAGTGGATGCGACGCGAGTACAGCGCCCCGCTGGACGTGTACCGGGATCGCCTGACCACCTCCGCGCTTCTGCGGCTGGCCCCGGACCGTCACTACTGGTACAGCCGCGTTCACCATGTCGCACTCGATGGCATGGGATCGGTGACACTCGTCGATCGCGCGGCCGAGTTGTACACCGCCGCGGTCGAGAATCGCGCGGCCGCACCCTCGAAGGCTGCTGCACTCTCCGCGGTCGCGGCCGTCGACTCGGAGTACCGCTCCTCGCCGCGCTATCTCGCCGACCGGCAGCACTGGACCGAGCGTGTGTCCGCCATCGGCGAACCACACAGTCTGGTCGACCGGGCAGCTCCCGCGCGGGCACTGAGCCGCACCGCCGGCGGGCAGGTTCCCGGCCCGCTGGCTGCGAGTCTCGACGACGCGGTGGCGCGGCACGACTCGTCCATCGCCTTCGAGGTGATCGCCGCTTTCGTCGCCTACCTCTCGCGGATGACGGGCCGTGAGGAGGTGGCGGTCAGCCTGCCGGTCACCGCGCGCACCACGGCGCTGCTGCGACGTTCCGGGGGCATGGTGTCCAACGTGCTCCCGTTGCGACTGCAGGTCCAGCCGGACACCACCGGCGCCGACCTGGTTGCCGCGGTTCGGCTCGAAGTCACGGCGGCGCTGCGGCACCAGCGATACCCGCACATCGACATCCGGCGTGATGCCGGCTCCACGCATCAGGGGTTCTACGGCCCGCTCGTCAACGTGATGCTCTTCCACAACGAGATCACCTTGGGCAGCATCGTGGGCAGACTGCAGATCTTGTCCACCGGACCCATCACCGACCTGGCGGTGAACGTGTACCACGGGGTCGCCGGTACCAGCCTGAACGTGGATTTCGAAGCCAACCCGGATCTGTATACGGACGGCACCCTCGCAACGCATCACGCCCGTTTCATCCGCTTCCTCGACGCGTTCCTCGCCCTCGAGCAGGGCCGGCCGATCGGTGACCTGGACGTCCTCGATGACGCCGAACGCGGCGCACTGGTACCGGCCTCGGGCCCTGCCGGATTCGGCCCGATGACGTTGCCGGCCCTGCTCGAGGGCGCCGTCCGCAGCAACCCCGACGGTGAGGCGCTGGTCGTGCCGGGCGCCGGAACCCTCACCTACCGGCAGCTCGACGCGGCGTCGAACCAGCTGGCGCGGCTGCTGATCGATCTTCAGGTCGGGCCCGAGGTGACGGTGGCGCTGGCGCTGCCCCGATCACGCGACTCCGTGGCGAGTATCTGGGCGGTGGCCAAGACCGGCGCCGCGTTCGTTCCGGTGGATCCCGGCTATCCCCGCGAACGCATCGTCCACATGCTCGAGGACAGCGGCGTCCCGATCGGTATCACCACCGCGGAGTTGCGCGACGGCTTGCCGGACGGAACCCACTGGATCGTCCTCGACGAGGACGCGTTCCGGGCCTCGCTCGGCGTGTATCCGACGGACCCGGTCACCGACGCGGACCGCACGGCCGCGCTGTCCCTCGACCATCCCGTCTACATCATCTACACGTCCGGGTCGACCGGCCGACCCAAGGGCGTCGCCGTCACGCATCGCGGACTGGTGAATCTCGCTGCCGACGAGCGCGAGCGCCTGGCTGTCACCCCGGCGTCACGAACTCTGCATTTCGCGTCGCCGAGCTTCGACGCCTCGGTGTTCGAGCTGATGATGGCCATCAGTGCCGGTGCCACCGTGGTGGCCGCGCCCACCACGATCTACGGTGGCCTCGAGCTGACAGAATTCCTTGCAGAGCAACGTATTACGCATGCCTTCTGCACCCCCGCCGCCCTGGCCTCGTTGGACGGTCGCGGGCTGGAGGTTCTGGAGACGATCGTCGTCGCCGGCGACGTGTGCCCGCCCGAACTCGTTGCCCGCTGGGCCCCCGGCCGGCGGATGTTCAATGCCTACGGTCCGAGCGAGACGACGATCATGTCCTCGGCCACCACGGCGATGACCCCGGATCATCCGGTCAGCATCGGCGCCCCGACGGTCGGTGTCGAACTGGTGGTGCTCGATCATCGGCTGCGCCCCGTTCCGTGCGGGGTGCGCGGCGAACTGTACGTGCTCGGTGCCAGCC
>NZ_JBAQEO010000407.1:0-8529 GCF_049286785.1 Rhodococcus sp. (in: high G+C Gram-positive bacteria)
AGGAAACCGACCGTATCCGGGCGTACGAGCAGGTCAAGTTCGACGCCGGATGGGGTGCACTGACGTGGCCGGTGGAGGACGGCGGCCGCGACCTGCCGACGTCGTATGCCCTGGCGTTCCGGCGTGAGGAGGATACGTTCGATGTTCCGCGCCGCACCGAAATGTTCTCCGTCACCCAGCAACTCGTAGCTCCTACCGTCGCTCAATGGGGCACTACGGAGCAACGTGACCGATACGTCCGCGCGATGTTGCGCACCGACGTGATCGCCTGCCAACTCTTCTCCGAGACGGAAGCGGGCTCCGATCTGGCGGCGGTGCGTACCAAAGCGACACGTACCGAGGATGGTTGGGTACTGTCCGGACACAAGGTCTGGACCTCGGGCGCACGTGTCGCCGACGTCGGTGTCGCCGTGTGCCGCACCGACCCCGACACTTCCAAGCACGCCGGCCTCACAGTGTTTCTCGTACCGATGAATGCACCCGGGGTCACCGTGCGACCCATCCGGCAGATCACGGGCGGAGCCTCGTTCAACGAGGTGTACCTCGACGACGTCGTCGTCGGCGACGCTCAGCGACTGGGTCCGGTCGGAGACGGCTGGAAGGTGGCACTCACCGTGCTCGCGGCGGAGCGACTCGACTCTGGCGCTCTCGGTCTCGCGAATGCCGACCGAGCGGTGGAACTCGCGCGAAACATGAAGCGCCCGTTGACGGAACTCGAGAGCGATTCCGTAGCGGACCTCGTCACGCGTAGTTTCGTGCAGCGGCTCACCGGGATGCGCGTGGCGGCTGCGCTGGTCGCCGGGGCGGATGCAGGACCGGAAGCGTCCATGGGCAAACTGCTCGCGACGAGCACGATGGCCCGGACGTCGGAGGTCGCGCGAATGCTGCTGGGCAGCGACCTCACCGTGGACTCGGGTGTCTGGGGCACGTGGGCCTGGACCGATCAGGTGCTCGGCGCACCGGGCTACCGCATCGCGGGCGGTACCGACGAGATTCAGCACAACATCATCGCCGAGCGCGTGCTGGGCATGCCCAGGGAGCAGCGACCATGACCACCACCGAACTGAACACCGCGTCGGACGCGCTCGTCGCGCGGATCTCCGAACAGCTCGCGGCCGATGCCCACGGTCTGTCCGTCACCGGCGTGGTGCCCATCGTGGGCGGACACTCCGGCCTGACCTACCGGGTCACCACCGACGGACCGTCATTCGTGGTGAAGGCCGTGCCCGAGGGGCAGCGCTCGATCGGCCGCCACGACATGATGCGGCAGGCGCGGATCCTGCGTGCGCTCGGTCCCACCGATGTCCCGGTCCCCGGGGTAGTCGTCGTAGACGACACCGAACCCGCCTGGTTTGCAATGGAACTCGTGGAAGGTGAGTCGCTAGAGCCTGTGCTCGACGATCCCGCTGTGGAGCCGACGCTCGCGGCCGAGCGCATGCTGCGCGCGTCCGAGATGCTGCGCGGGCTTCATGCCGTGCCGCTCGACGCCATCCCGTTCGACGGGACGGTACTGACACCGGCGGACGAGTTGGAGCGATGGGCGCGCACCATGCACGCGGTACCGCCCGAACTGGTCCAAGGTGCAGCGGAGCTGGAAAAGATTCTGGCACAGAATATTCCGCAGGGAATGACACCGACACTGGTGCACGGTGACTACCGGCTCGGAAACATCATCGCCGCCGGCACGGAACTTGCCGCGCTCATCGACTGGGAGATCTGGAGTGTCGGCGACCCCCGAGTGGAACTCGGCTGGTTCCTCGTCTTCGCCGACGGCACCAACTTTCCGGGCGTCGGCCGCGTGGTCGAAGGCCTGCCGAGCGCGGACGAACTCTGCGCGGCGTACGTCGGTGACGGGGAGTCACTCACCGAACTCGCGTGGTTCAACGCCCTCGGCCGCTTCAAGATGGCCGCGATCATGGGCCACAACCTTCGGCGCCACCGCGAAGGCCGACATCACGACCCTGACCAGGAGAGGTTGCCGGAGACCATTCGGAGCCTCGTTCGAGGCGCAATGCAGTTGCTCGGCTGAGCCGGGTCACGAGGAGAGGACGACAAGTGGACTTCGCGTACTCACAGCGCACCCAGGAGCTGCTCGACAAGCTCCAGGTGTTCATGGACGAACATGTCTATCCGGCAGAGTCGGTGTACGACGCCCAGATCGCGGCGAACGAGAACCCGCATGAGCAGCCGCAGGTCATGCGCGACTTGCAGGCCGAGGCGCGGGAGCAGGGGCTGTGGAACCTGTTCATGACCCACGGCGACCGCGGCGCCGGTCTGACCAACCTCGAGTATGCCCCGCTCGCCGAACTGGTGGGACGTTCCATCATCGGCAACGAGGCGATCAACTGCTCGGCGCCCGACACCGGCAACATGGAAATCCTGGCACTGTACGGCACCGAATTGCAGCAGAAGCAGTGGCTCCAGCCGCTTCTCGACTGTGAGATCCGCTCCGCGTTCGCGATGACCGAACCGTGGGTCGCGAGCTCGGACGCACGGAACATCACCTCGACCATTCGCCGTGACGGTGACGAGTACGTGATCAACGGCCGGAAGTGGTACGCGTCCGGTGTTCTCGACCCCGACTGCCGCCTCATTATCTTCATGGGCAAGTCCGATCCGGACGGCCCCACTTACCGTCAGCAGAGCATGATCCTCGTTCCGATGGACACCCCGGGCGTCGAGGTGCTCCGCGACCTGCCGATGTTCGGGTACAAGGACCGCCTCGGTCACGGCGAGGTCCAGTTCACCGATGTCCGCGTGCCGGTTGAGAACATCCTCGGCAAGGAGGGCGACGGCTTCGCGATTGCGCAGGGGCGACTGGGACCCGGCCGCATGCACTACGCCATGAGAGCGATCGGATTCGCCGAACGGGCATTGGGTCTCATGTGCGAGCGAGCGCTGGCCCGGGAGGCATTCGGTGGGCCGCTCGCCGATCGCGGTGTCGTCCGGGAATGGATCGCCCGCAGCAGGATCGAGATCGATCAGATCAGGCTTCTGGTGTTGAAGTCGTCCTGGCTGATGGATACGAAGGGCAACGCATCGGCGCGGTCGGAGGTGGCCGCGATCAAAGTGGCGGCCATGGAGACCGCCCACCAGGTGGTGAATCGCGCTGTACAGACCTTCGGTGCGGCGGGCGTCAGTGACGACACCGTCCTGGCACGTTTGTTCGCGATCACTCGCGCGTTGCAGATCGCCGACGGCCCCAACGAGGTCCACCTGCGGACCGTCGCCCGGATCGAATTGGAGGCGCACAAGAAATGACGACAGAGGAACTGGCCGGCAAGGTCGCGCTCGTCACCGGTGCAACGCGTGGACTGGGACTGGCCATCGCGCGTGGGCTGGCCGAGGCCGGCGCCACGGTGGTTGTTTCCAGTCGAAAGGCGGACGCGTGTGAGGTGGTGGCTGCCGAACTCGCCGCCACCACGGGCGCGAAGGTGCTGGGACTTCCCCTGCACATCGGCCGATGGGACGACATCGAACCGGCCGTCGAGCGGATCTACGACACGTTCGGCCGCCTCGACATCGTGGTCAACAATGCCGGTATCGCACCGCTCGCACCGACGCTGGAGAGTGTCGGGCAGTCGCTCTTCGACAAGACCATCGAGGTCAACCTCAAGGGACCGTTCCGGCTGATGGCGGTGGCCGGCGCCCGAATGGCTGCCGCGGGCGGTGGATCGATCATCAACATCTCGAGCATCGGCGCGGTACGGCCGAGTCCTCCGGAGGCGGTCTATGCGGCGTCCAAGAGCGGACTCAACGCCTTGACCATGGCATTCGCTCAGGAGTACGCGCCAACGGTGCGGGTGAACTGCATCATGCCGGGCGCTTTCGCCACCGATATGGCCGAGAACTGGGATGACGAGTTCATCGGCAAGGTGGTCGATCGGCTGCCTGCGGGCCGGCTCGGCCGGCCCGAGGAGATCGCGGGCCTGGTGGTGCACCTCGCGAGCGACCGCGCCTCGTACACGACGGGCTCCACCTTCACGGTGGACGGCGGCCGGACGGCGGTGTACTGACCGTGACCGATATCGCGACGGACGCGGCCGCCCGGGTCCCGGCCCTGTTCGATCTGAGCGGACGTTCGGCCATCGTCACCGGGGCTTCGTCGGGACTGGGCGAAGGATTCGCCCGAACCCTCGCCGCCGCCGGCGCCACCGTGCACGCCGCGGCTCGCAGGGCGGACCGGCTCACGGCGCTCGCCGAGGAAGTTGCCAACATCCGCCCGGTGACCTGTGACGTCACGGATCCCGACAGCCGTCGCGCGCTCGTCGAGAAGGTCCTGGCGGACAGCGGTGGCGTCGACATCCTCGTCAACAACGCGGGCAAGCCCGGACCCCCGAATGCAGAAGACGAGTCGATCGCCGATTTCTCCTCGATCCTCGACCTCAATCTGGCATCCGGGTTCCACCTCTCGACGGCGGTGGTGCTGGCGAATCCCGCTGGGCGTGCACTCTCGATCATCAACGTGTCTTCGGTGATCGGCCTCGTGTCGACCGCACCCATCGGAGGCGCGGGATACGCCGCGTCGAAGTCTGCGATCCTGGGTCTCACCCGTGAACTCGCAGGCCAGTGGGGACGCCGCGGGGTACGCGTCAATTCCCTCGTCCCCGGATGGTTCGATACGGAGATGACCGACGGGCTGTTCAGCAACGAACGGTCCGCGACGTGGGTGCGTCGCAACACGATGCTCAATCGGGGCGGACGTCAGGGTGAGGTCGACGGTGCGCTTCTGTTCCTGGCCTCGGACGCCTCGACGTACGTCACCGGTCAGGCCGTCGTCGTCGACGGTGGCTGGACCGCACGATGACCATGGAAACCATGCGGGCCGTGCGACTCGAAGCCTGGGGCGCAGGTCCGGTCCTGCGTGAGGTTCCCGTCCCGACGCCCGGGCACGGCGAAGTCCTGTTGCGGGTGGACGCCGCGGGCTTGTGCCACTCGGATCTGTCCGTGATGAATGCCGCACCGGGCCGGCTGAACTACCGTCTGCCGATGACCCTCGGTCACGAGATCGCAGGCACGGTCATTCGACTCGGTGAGGGAGTCGAATCCGACTGGCTGGGGAAACAAGTTCTGGTGCACGGTGTCTGGTCGTGCCGAACCTGCCGCAACTGTCACCGGGGGCGTCAGAACTACTGCCTCTCGTTCGCGGGAACCGAGGCCGGTTCGGCGCCCATAGGAGCGGGCCTCGGCTACGACGGCGGCCTCGCCGACTTCGTGCTGGTGCCGTCTACCGAGTATCTGGTTCCGGCGGACGGCGTGGACCCCCAACTCCTGGCGCCACTCGCCGACGCCGGCCTCACCACGTTTCACGCGATCGCCTCGCACCGTGACATCGTCGACGACGACGGCACCGTGCTCGTACTGGGAATCGGTGGGCTGGGCCACCTGGCGGTACAGATCCTGCGCGACTTCGGTTGTGGTCGCATCGTGGCGGTCGATCCGCGCCCCGAGGCCCGGGACCTGGCCCGCGGGCTGGGCGCTCATGTCGTGGCAGCAGATCTGGCAGACGTCGCAGTTGATCTCGCTTCCTCCGGTGGTGTCGACCTCGTCCTGGATTTCGTGGGTGCGCAGAGTACGGTCGAACCGGCGCTGCAGTCTCTCGCGCCCGGTGGCCGGCTCGCGGTGGTCGGATCCGCCGGTGGATGTATCCAGGTAGGCAAGTCCGAGGGCCTGGCGATGGGCTGGCAGGTGAACGCCCCTTTCTGGGGGAACTACGAAAACCTTCGCGAGGTCGTGGATCTCGCCCGCAGCGGCCGGATGTCGTCGCACGTCGAGGTATTCGGACTCGATGACGTGGTGGAGGTCTACGAGCGCCTCGCACGCGGTGACATCACCGGCCGCGCGGTCATCGTCCCGGACTCGACTGCGTCGTTGCGGTCCGATCCCATCATCGAAAGGAGTTAGTGATGCAGGAACTGGCAGCAGAACTGGTGCGGCGGGCCGAGGAGAACCCCGACGACGTCGCCGTCGTCGATGCGGAAGGGCGCCACACGGTCGCGGAGATCGTGGCCGCGGCGCGCGAACTTGCGGGCATTCTCGAGGAGAGGCTCGGTGGCTCACCGACGGTGCTGGTTCAGGCGGACAACTCCTGGCGGACCCTCACGGCGGCCGTCGCGGTCGGACTTCGCGGCGGTCTGATCTCGGTCTTCAGTCGTCACGCGCCTTCCTCCGAATTCGAATTCGCGGTGGCCGATCTCAGACCCGATGCGGTGGTCGCCGCAGACGACTCTCTCGAGCAGTGGGGTGTGGGCACCGAAGCGTTCCCCGGACGCGCCCAGGCTCTCCGAGGGTGGACCGTAGCCGTCGGTGGCGGCCCGGTCAGTGACGTGGCGCGGTGGAAGGGGGGCTCGGTCGTCGCGATGACGTCGGGGTCGACCGGTCGGCCCAAGTGCGTGGTCCAGTCGGAGGCCGCCCTCATCTATGCGGGCCGGAGCACGATAGACATCGTGGGCCTCCAGCCCGGCGATCCCGTGGCCGGTCTCGTTCCACTGTCCTCGGTCGCCGCCTTCTGCTTCGGGATGTATCTACCGGCGTTGAACGGGTCTCCGGCGGTCCTGCTCGATCGTTGGTCGCCGCAGGTGGCTGTCGAGCTGATGAAGGAACACCGCGTGGCGTGGACCATGCTCGTTCCGACGATGGCACTGCAGCTGTCGAGGCAACCTGGCGCGGAGGGTGCGCTGAACGCCACGCGTGCCATGACCGTCGGTGGCGGACCGATGGATGCAGGCGCCCTCGAGCGGGCGGAAGTCCTCCTGGGAACAAGAATCCTTCGAGTGTTCGGCATGTCGGAATGTCTCGGTCACACGACACCGCGCATCGACGAAACTCCGGAGATACGCCTCGGCCGGGACGGCAGGCCCTTCCCCGGGACGATAGTTCGTGCAGTCGAGTCGGATGGACGAGTGTGCGCCACCGGCAAGGTGGGTCTTGCCCAGGTCAAGGGCCCCTCTCTGTTCGTCGGGTACGCCCGTGACGGCGTCCCGGTGCCGCCGGATCTGACCGAAGACGGGTTCTTGCCTACGGGCGATCTCGTCGAGGTCTTCGACGACGGCACGATCCGCGTTGCGGGCAGGCAGAAGCAGCTCGTTATCCGCGGCGGTCGCAACATCGATATCAACGAGGTCGAGTCGGCCATCGCACGGATGCCCAGCATCGCTCAGGTGTGCGTCGTGCCGGTCCCGGACGAGCTGCTGGGTGAACGGGTGGCGGCGCTGATCGTCGCGCTGGACTCCGAACCCTCGCTCCCGGACGTCACCGCATTTCTGCAGGATATCGGTCTGTCGAAGTCGAAGTGGCCGGAGTACGTCTACTGTGTGCCGGACCTTCCGCAGAATCGGGTGGGTAAATTGTCGCGCCAGGATGCAGTCAGGCTAGCGACGGAGCTTGCTAAAAATGACCTGAGTTCATCTCGAGTCGGGTAAAATATGAAATCCGGCAAGCGACATGGTGGGGGAACAGCAATGCTCACGCACGAGGTGACAAACCGCGACGGCCCGCGGTCCAAACGCAAGATGATTCTCGACGCGGCGATCGAGAATTTCGGTGAGGTCGGCTTCGAGCACACCAAGTGGGCCACGATCTCCAGCCGGGTCGGTATCGGTCAGACCGCGCTTTACCACTATTTCGAGTCCAAGTCGCATTGCCTGCTCACGATCATGCGCATGGAGCTCGATACCTCGCTGGAGGCGTTCAGAAACGCCACCGCGGACGCGCCCGATGCCGAGACCGCCCTTCGGGCTGCGGTGGCGAGTGCATATCAGAATGTGTCGGCCCAGGACGCGCTTCAGCGAAGGATTCTGCAGAACCACATGGTGATGCTGACCTCGCCTCGCCATTCCGAAAAGGAAGAAATCGAACGCCGACTGTCCCGTGAACTCGTGCGCGAAATCGAGGACGGGTGGTCCGCAGTGGTACAGCGGGGTATCGACGAGGGAAGTTTCGTCAAATCCGATCCCCGAGTCACGGCCGGCCTACTCCTTGCTCTCGTCGTGAGTGTCTGGCGTTGGTACCGCCCGGATGGGGGCTTGTCGCTGTCCGAGATCACGGATGTCGTGACGGACGCCTGCTTGCGCATCGTTCGCGCCTGAACCAGCCCTGGGACAAGCCCTTCGGGGGAGTCTGGTCGGCCGTCGAAATTGAACAGAATTCATGTCAGGAGAGAAATGTACAACCTCATTGTGATGGCGGCCCGTCCGAACGACTGGACCCACGAACAATTCATCGACTGGTGGCGTGGCGAGCATGCGGAGGTCACCAGGCCACTTCCGGGGCTGCGTCGCTGGTTACACACCGAGATCCTCGACACCGTGGACGAGAAGTCGAAGGGCTGGGACGGCGTCTCGATTTTGAGCTTCGACTCGCGCGAGGCGCTCGACGCCGCGTTGGCCAGCGACGAATGGAAGGCAGCCGTCTCGCAGGTCGGCAACATGCGCGGCCGTCGGATGATCCTGCTCGGAGATGAGGCGACGATGGTGCCGGCATCGGTTTAGCGGCGGCACAACCTGGCCGAAGCGGGTGGAGAAAACGGTG
>NZ_JBAQEO010000408.1:0-6787 GCF_049286785.1 Rhodococcus sp. (in: high G+C Gram-positive bacteria)
GCTTTGAGGGCGATCTTCGTCATCGAGACGATGCGCTCGTGCTCGGTGGGGATGCGCCCTGTCGTGGGGTCGCGGGTCACGTCTCCGATGGTGAAGATGCCGAACTGCATGGCCGTCCCTTCCCTAAGTAATTTAAGAATCAACTATATCAACCGCGGGGAGGCCGGGTGTATTCCAGCACCCGCCCTTTGGCCAATGCCGAGCGGTGTGAGACCGGTGAGAACCACGCCTTCGGTTACACGGGTCAAATTTCGGTCGGCGGATTACGCCGAGGCCGGATCCGCGTATTGGGCAGCGCCGGCGCCGGCAGTCTCGGCGTCGGACCGGCATAACCCTCGACGCGGCCGAACTGCTCGGATTCGCTCTGCCACGCGTCGCGGAAGGCGACGATTTCGTCGTGACTGCGGCCCACGAAATTCCACCACATGACGATCTCCTCACCGAAGGGTGCACCGCCGAGCAGGATCACCCGGGCGGGCTCGTCTGCAGGGTTGCCCAGTCTCACACGGTTGGTGCCGGTACCCAGGTAGCCGAGTTCGGCCCGACCCAGTGCGGTATCGGCAAGCGTGACCGCGCCGGTGTCGACCAGAACGCCGTGCTCGAATGCAGGGTCCACATCGAGCTCGACCGTCGCATGTGGCTCGAGGGTGAGTTCCGCGCCGAGTAGCGGCGTGAACGTTTCGACGGGCGAGACGCTTCCGGCAAGCGAGCCGAGGAAGACCCGAACCGACGCTCCGCGGATGGAAAGAGGTTCGGGTGCATAGTGCTGAAAGTTGCGCGGGGCACCGCGAGACCGGTCCGGTAACGCCACCCAGAGTTGGACACCATGCAGAATCGTCGTCCGCGCGGTGGATACCTCCGAGTGGCAGATACCGTCCCCACCGGTCATGAGGTTGAGCTCACCGGGGCGCACCATCGCGTGCACACCGTGACTGTCGCGGTGCTCGATCTCGCCGGTGAACAACCAGCTCACCGTCTGCAAGCCGGTGTGCGGATGCGGAGCGACGTCCATACCGCCGGTGGCCGACACATCGTCGGGCCCGTAGTGGTCCGCGAAACACCACGCGCCGATCAGCGAACGCCCCCGCTGGGGAAGCGTGCGTCGAACGGGCATCGCCCGTGGACCACCGAGCGGAACCTCCCGGGAGGTGATGACTTCCACGCGGGGACGGCCTGCGATCGTCCCCGGTGCGGGACCCTTCTCGCAGACCATCTCGACCGGATCGGCGTCAAGGTTGCTCACGAAAACTCACTTTCACAACGTCAGGAGGCGAACTCGGCTGCGACGTTCGCGACGCGGGTGGCCATGTGATCGAGCGCCGCGGCCGTCACGTCCTCGAGTTCATTCTGGTTGTTCGGGCCGGTCACGTGGCTGACTCCGTACGTATTGCCATCGGCGAACTTGGTGTAGCGGCCGGTCGTCATCCTCCGAAACCTGCAGTTTCAACTGCCTCTTCCACGGTAGCTCAACTAATTGCGTTGTCAACTATTTTCGCTATGCTGGGGGAATGGAAAATACGCGATGGCTCACCGACGAGGAACAGCAGACCTGGCGCGCGTACCTCGACGCCACGCGACTGTTGCTTCAGACACTCGATCGGCAACTCACCCGCGACGCCGGCATCTCCTTTACGGATTTCGAGCTGCTCGTGGTTCTCTCCGAAGCGCCGCAACGACAGCTGCGAATGCGCGAACTCGCCGATGCGATGACCACCACACGGAGCGGGGTGACCCGCGCGATCAGCCGACTCGTCGAGGCCGGCTGGGTCCGCCGAGTCGAGTGCGAGGACGACAAGCGCGGAATGCTGGCCGAACTCACCGACGCCGGCGCCGACAAATTGGCCTCCGTCAGCTCCGGACACGTCGCAGCCGTCCGCGCGAACATGTTCGACCTGCTCAGTCCCCGGGACGTGACCGCCTTCGGACACGCGTTCGCCGAAATGCGTACCCATATGCTCCACAATCACACAGCGAGCCGTCCCGAGCAGGCGTCAACATGAGCCACCAGCCGCGCGTTCCGGTCGACAAACAGACCCCGAAGGTCTACCGAGCGCAGGTCGCCGTCGCCACGGCGATCCGTCAGGCCGCGAAAGACGCCGGACTGGACCGCACACTCGTCGAATTGATCAACATCCGCGTGTCGCAGATCAATGGCTGTGCGTACTGCCTGGACGTACACGTAAAAGCCGCAGTCGCGGCGGGCGAGTCCGCTCGGCGCTTGGCCGTGCTCCCCGCCTGGCGGGAGACCGCGTTGTTCTCCGATCGCGAGCGGGCAGCCCTCACCCTCGCCGAGTCCATCACCACTCTCCCCGCCGCCGAGACGCAGGAACGGGACTATGCCGCTTCCTCGCAGATCCTGTCGGCGGACGAGCTCTCGGCCGTGAGCTGGATCGCGATCACCATCAATGCCTTCAACCGTATTTCCATCGTCAGCAGACACGAGGTAACGCCATGACGCCTTTCGAGGTCACCGAGAATGCCGCCGAGAATCGGTACGAACTCAGGGTCGAGGGACAACTCGCCGGATTCACCGCGTACCTGAAGAAGCACGACGATTTTCGCGACATCACCGATCCGATCACGCCGGCCATCTTGTCGTTGCTCGGCAGCCCCGAAGCATAGTTTTTCAGATTTAGTTGACGAAGCAACCAATGGCGTCTAGTGTAGTAGTTACGAGTTCAACTAGTTGCGACTCGTCCACAGACCTTCATCGCTAGGAGCACACATGACCGCCGCCACCACCACATTCCCCGGCCTCACCGCAGGCACCTGGGCAATCGACACCGTCCACTCCACCGTCGGTTTCTCGGTCCGCCACCTCATGGTCAGCAAGGTTCGCGGCACGTTCAACGACTTCACCGGCGCGATCACCGTCGCCGCGGACGGCACCGCTGCAGTTACCGCCGAGATCAAGGTCGATTCCATCGACACCAAGAACGCCGACCGCGACGCCCACATCAAGTCGGCCGACTTCTTCGACGCCGAGAAGCACCCCACCGCCACCTTCAAGTCCACCGGCGTCCGCGCCAAGGGCGACAATTACGTCGTCGACGGCGAGTTCAGCCTCCACGGCGTGACCCGTCCCGTCGAGCTCGCCCTCGAGTTCAACGGTGTGAACGCGGGCATGGGCAACGGCCCGGTCGCGGGCTTCGAAGCCACCACCGTCCTCAACCGCAAGGACTTCGACATCAGCATCGACATGCCCCTCGAAGGCGGCGGCGCTGTGGTCGGCGACAAGATCACGATCACCCTCGAGATCGAGGCCGGCCTTCAGGCCTGAGTCACTCCTGACCGATCCGCAGACCCTCTGTACGCGTCGCACCGCTCGGTCGCGGTGCGACGCCTACGAACGAGGCGCGGATCACGGGGTCACCGATCGTCTCGGGCCGCGGTCTCGTCCGTGGCCAGTGCGAATTTCTCGAGCTCCGCGACGCTGTACGCCGCGTAGTTCGCGTACTCCCCGCGACCGGTGAAGTACGGGGTCAGCTGCCCATCGAGCTCTTCGATGGAGAAGGCGGAACCCGCTGCGTCGAAACGGGTTTCGACCTTCGGCGCCTCCATCAGTGCCACCATCTTGCCGTAGACGACGAAGACCTGTCCGTTGATCTCCTCCGACGCGGGGGAGGAGAGGTAACGGACGAGGGTGGCCACGCGCTCGGGGGAGAGGGGATCGAGTCCTGCCGACGTGTTGTCGTTTTCCCCGAAAGCCTGCGCGGTCATGGCTGTCCGCGCGCGGGGGCAGATCGCATTGGCGCGAACTCCATAGCGCGACAAGCCCTGTGCCGTCGACAGTGTGAGCGCGGTGATCCCCGCCTTGGCGGCCGAGTAGTTGGGCTGGCCCGCGGACCCGAACAGGAAGGCCTCGGACGACGTGTTGATCACGCGCCCGTACACCGGACCGCCCGCATCCTTGCTGGTCTGCCGCCAGTGCACCGCAGCCGCGTGGGAGGTTGCGGCATGACCCTTGAGGTGGACCCGGATCACGTCGTCCCAGTCGGATTCGGTGAGGTTGAAGATCATCTTGTCGCGAATGATTCCGGCGTTGTTGACCAGAATGTCCATCGACCCGAACCGGCTGACGGCCTCGTGAACCAGTCGTTCACCCAGCGACCAGTCGGAGACGTCCCCGGTGACGGCGATGGCCCGGCCCCCGGCCTCGGCGATCTCTGTGGCCACCTCGTGTGCGGCGTCGCCCATGTCGTTGACGACGACCGCCGCGCCGGCCGCGCCGAGGGCGAGGGCCTCCGCGCGTCCGAGTCCCGCGCCGGCGCCGGTGACGACGGCGGTGCGGCCGGCCAAACTGAGTGATTCCGCCATGTTTTCCGACTCCTGATTCTTCGGTCAATAACTAGATTTCATTCTAGTAATTGCGCGGCGGTGGTCGCGGTGGCCGTCTCGCTCACCGGAACCGCCGAACCGCATATCAGTGCTGGGGGCGCACTCCGGCAGCGAGGAGGGCACGTGCTTCCTCGCTGCCGTCGAGCAGGCGATTGGTCCGGCGCGTCACCTTCCACTGCCCGTCGATCTTCGCCAATTCCCAGCGATTCGCGCTGATGCGGTGGACACGGAAACCATCGTCCTCACGAATGATCAGCTGTGACTTACACGTGGCCACCGCGGTGTCGCCGTCGAGGAGAATGTGACCCGGCTCGAGTATGTGCGCACAGCCGGCGCCGATCCAGCCCTGGTGAGCCTTCGACTGCACCATCGCGATGATCTCGGCGTGACCGCGGAGCAGGCCGGTGTCGACGTCGTACACGCCGTCCGCGGCCCACAGCCGGGCCACGGCTTCTGCAGACCCGCTGTCGACGGCGGGGCCGTACGCGGTCATCAGCTCGATGATCGCCAGCTTGTCCTCGAGAACCGTCACCCGATCGGCGAGCGCCCGGATCAGGGCATGGGTATCTGTGGCGGTGTCGGTCATGAACGGTCTCCTTGTTCGGCGGGAAGTGCTGATGGTTCGGCGGGAAATGCTGCGGCGGCAGCGGCGAACTCGGCGCCCACCTCGTCGCCGAGGTGCCGGAGCGCTTCCAGCTGTTCGCAGTAGTGGGTCGCACCCGTGGAGGCGAGGGTGGCGCTGAGGATCGTGGTGCCGGCATCGCGCCTGGACTCGAGCGCGCGAAGGACACGGTCGCGTGCTCCGATCGGATCGAGAGGTGCACCGGCCCCGAGTATCAGGTCGAAGCCGTCGGGGACCTCGACCTTGCCGAGCATGGTGCGCAACTGGTCGAAGGTGAGGCCGAAGGGAACCCACCCGTCTCCCGCGTCGACCGCCCGTCGCAGGGAACGCAGCGTACGGCCGCCGATCCACAGCGGCACCCTGGACTGCACGGCGTGCGGCTTCACGACGAAGTCCGCGTAGTCGTAGAAGCTGCCGTGGTATTCGGGAACCGGCTGTGACAGCGAGGCCCGGAGTGCCGCGATGGCGTCGTCGGCCCGCGCCCCGCGATCCTCGAACGGTGCGCCGAGTAGGTCGAACTCCTCGCGCAGGCTGCCCACGCCGAGCCCGAGGACGAGGCGTCCGCCGCTGACGACGTCGAGCGTGCCGTAGCGCTTGGCGATCTCGAGAGGGTGGTGGTATCCGAGCACCAGCACCTGGGTGGCCAGCCGGATCTGCTCCGTACGGGCCGCGAGGTAGCCGAGAGTGGCCAGCGGATCCCAGTAGGTGGCGCCGCGCTCGGCTTCCACCTCGGCCGGCACGGCGACATGCTCACTGCAGGTCACGTGGTGATATCCGAGGCGGTCGGCGGTTTCGGCGATCTGCGCCAGCTCCGCGATACCGGCGCCGCGCTCCCAGTCCGCGACCACGGCGGGATGCTGGATGACGATGGGTGGCGCTATTCCGATGTGCATCTGTTCCTTGCTCCGCTCGAGTAGGCGCCCGGTTGTTCCTCACCCGTTTGTAGCCCAGTGCGCGACCCGGAGCCACGAGATTCCCGATCACCGGGCACGGCCCGTGTCGGGATTCGTTCGGTGATTCCGTTCCCAACAGCCGCGTAGGCTGTTATTTTAAGAATTCATTTCAGTTTTCTGTCGGGTGAAACCGTGTGACCAGGATATTTTTGGAGGCATCGATGACTGTCATCGAATCGGAAACCGCACAGTCGGCACCCGCAGCGAAGCGTGACGTACCCCCGTCGATGGTGGAACGGATGACCCTCATACTCGACGCCTTCGACGGCCGCACCGCGCGGCTGACCCTCGAAGAGGTGGCCTGTCGCACCCGGCTGCCACGTTCCACCGTGCACCGGATTCTCGATCAACTCGTCCGGTTGAACTGGGTGGACCACGCGAGCTTCGGATATTGCCTGGGCCGCCGTGCCATCGGTCTGGCCGGTGGAGAAAACGGGCACAGCCAGGTGCGCGCCGCCGCAGCGCCGTTGTTGCACGAACTCAACATGCAGACCGGATTGGTCGTGCACCTCACGATCCTCGACGGCGGGGACAGTGTGTACCTCGACAAGATCGGCGGCCGCAGGGCCGCAGCTCTGCCGTCCCGCGTCGGCGGGCGTGCTCCCGCATACACGACGGCCGGGGGTAAAGCGATGCTCGCCTGGGTGGAGCCCGAAGAGGTCGACGATCTCTATGGTCGGCGCCTCGACCGCAGGACGGACCGCACGATTTCCGAACTCACCACGCTGCACCAGGAACTCAACCGGATCCGGCAGCGCCGGGGTCTCGCCTTCGAACGTGGTGAGGCGGTGCCCGGGGTGGGCTGCGTCGGCGCCGCGGTACGGAGCGCGGACGGCCCGGTGGCCGCGATCTCGCTGTGCGGCGACGCCCGCAC
>NZ_JBAQEO010000409.1:0-2258 GCF_049286785.1 Rhodococcus sp. (in: high G+C Gram-positive bacteria)
CCGTCGCCACCACATTGCGGACGTGCGCGTCCTGGTTGCGGAGTTGGTTCGTGATATCTGCAAGGTGGCGCGACCATTGTCCGATGGAATCCGAGGTGTTCGCCTGCGACTGCAGCACCGGCACCGACTGGTCGATCAGTGTGAGCAGCGGACCGAGGTTCTCACGTGCCTGACCGGTCAGCGAGGATGCGCCGTCGAGGAGTCGGGACAGTTCCGGACCGGTGCCGTTCAACGCGTTGTAGGCTTCGTCGACGACCGTCCCGAGGTCCTCCTTCGGTATCGCGGCGAGACTCCTCTGCGTGGTGTCGAGGAGTGTGGCGATGTCCGGTGGTACCGACGCTCGCTCTATCGGAATCACGTCGCCGTCCTCGAGCGGCGCCGAAACACCCTTGCGCGGAATCAGTTCGACGTACTGTTCGCCGATGGCAGACCGGCTGTGGACCTGTGCGTCGAGGTCCGACGGGATATCGGTGCCGGATGTCAGGGAGAGCGTCGCTTCGACTCCAGCATCCGTCAGCTTCAGCGCCTCAACCTTGCCCACCTCCACTCCCTGGAACGTGACGTTGGCAGTCTGATACAGCCCTCCGGTGACAGGAAGTTCCACCGTCACCGTGTAACGGCCGATACCGAAGAGGGTGGATGGCAAACGCATGTAGCTGAATGCCATCACGGCGCCGGCAACGAGTGTGACAACGACGAAGACAGCGAGTTGAATGCGGGTCCGCTTACTCAGATGCATGTCAGTAGTTCCCTGTCGAATACGGGAACGTCAGCGGGTTCCCACGTGTGGCCGGGCTTGGTTGAATACCGACCGTTCGACCGAGAACGGCTTCGATGCCGGTCAGCTTCCCTTCCAAGGGCGTTCCGACGAGGAGGGACGAATCCAAGCGGCTGAGGGTCAGGTCGATCACACCCGTGAGGTTGGCGTAGTCACCCCGCATCCAGTAAGGCATCGTCTCGTTCGGCCACGGGTACGTCAGAAGGTAACTCATGGAGCGGGTCAATGCGGGACCGGCGTCAGCCAGTGACTTCAACACCGGTCCGACGTTCTGCAGGTTCGTCACGAGCGCATCTTGACTCTGGTTGATCGTGTCCGTGGCGATGGCGCTGAACCGCCCGATACCGTCCAGTGCGTCGACGAGTTTCTGGCGTTGATCACTGAGCACCGTCAATGCGCCAGGGATGGTCTGCAGTGCCGTGTCCACAACTTCACGCTGATCGGCGACCTGGCTTGTGAGCTCATTCAGGCTCTCGGTGGCGCGGATGATGTCCGTGCTCTGATCGTTGAGTCGTGTCATGAACGTGTCGAGCTGGGTGATGAGACTGCGGATGCCGTCTTCGCGTCCCGCGAATGCTTTGTTCAACGATTGGTTTATTTCCTGCAACTGTCCCAGCCCGCCGCCGTTGAGAACAACCGACAACGACGCGAGAGTCTGCTCCGTGGTCGGATACGCGCCGGCACTTTCCAATGGAATCATCGCGCCCTGTTGGAGTCGACCGGTCGCCGCCACCTCTGTCGGCGAGGCAAGCTCGATGTGCATCGACCCGAGCAGGCTCGTTTGACCTACTTTCGCCGTGGCGTTGGCGGGCAGGTCCACGTCGCCTTCCAATCGCATGGTCACCAGAGCGTGCCAATCCTGACGTTCGATTTTCGTGACGTTTCCGACGGTGACGTCGCCCACCCGCACTCGTGAATTCTGCGCAATGGTAGAGACATCGGGCAGCTGCGCCTGAATCTCGAATGATCCTTCACCCCCACCGGCGGTTCCGGGGAGTGGCAACGAATTCATTCCCCGCCAATCGCCGCAGCCGGAGACGGATACGCCGAGAACGAGGATGACGAACCCGGCCAGCACTCTTCGACTTCGCGGCATCTTCACCGTCCTCCTCCCGGGATCAGCAGATCTTGCACACCGACGGCCGGAAGCGTGCTTTTCGCCGGCGTCGTCGCGGCGGGTTTCAAACTCTCTTCGCTGTAAGTGATCTCGTCCGGTCGCGCGACGGCGCCACTCAGAACGTTCTCGCCCACCGGAGGAAAATTGACAGCCAGGTTCCTCAGGACAGGTCCGAGATATTGGGCGCACAGTTTCGCCGACTCCTCCGCTCCCTTCTGGGCAGCTGCCTGAACGCCCGCGCAGATGAACTGAACAGGATTCGCGAAGTTGTTCATCGCCAGAATTCCGGTCAGCACCCCCTGCGCGGGTTGGTAGATGTTGACGTAGTTCTGGAACGCGTTCGGAGCGACGTGCAGAACCTGC
>NZ_JBAQEO010000410.1:0-4499 GCF_049286785.1 Rhodococcus sp. (in: high G+C Gram-positive bacteria)
GATGCGAAAGACTCAGTGGAACAACCCGACACACCAGGTCGGACGATCACTCACGCCCACACCCCATCCGCTGCCGGACAACCAAACTCACAACAACGCCATCAGCCGATCGGTGCATCCAGGCTTAGGGGGCCGACACCGTCGGCTAGGAGAAACTCCGCTCTCCCTAGAGAAGGGCGCGTTCAGCTCAGGCTGAACGCGTCCTTTTCGTTTGTGGCGCTTGACCTATGCGCCACACTGCCCGTGTTGCCGGTTTGGGCTGCAAAGCCGCCAGCAGGCTGGCCAGACGGCAGCGATAGGCCACCCACAAGCCGCGCCGCCGGGTAGCGCACAAGACCCTGCACACCGGTGCACAACCGGTAGCTGCCCGGAGGCAGAACCCATACACCGCCGCACCATTCGCGATCCTCGTCGTCCACGACTATCGTGCGGCCGAACCATCTGCGAATCCTCACGGCTCGACCGAGATACACGTCCGGCGCATCCGGCAGACTTCCGCCGGCGACGATCGCAGACCCCGGTTCACACGCCCCGGCCCTCATCAGATCCACTCATCCGACGGGTAACCGACATCAGCCAACCACTGGTCACTCGGGACTTGCCAGTCGAGGCCCGACCATTCGGTATCTCGGTCGAACCGCTCACGGCACGTCGGGCACGTCGGGAAAACCCGCAACGTCGCCCCACAGCCGACCAACAAGTAGTCATCCCAGGCACGACCACTCCCCGCATTCTCGTCACACCAGTAGCAGTCCCAGCACCCTCGGGCGATGAGCCGAGCGACCCGTCGCTGCGTCCACATCATCGGTACCGGCACAGCGAGCACCGTCGTAGTTCCGGTCGGCTGCATCGTCCGTTCTTCGGTGATGACGTCGCGGTGGATCACCGGCAGATCGTACGTCCAGATCTTGCTATGGACGATCACTGTTTCTGTCGGCGCGCCCCCGTGATCCAGCGCATCGAGCAGGAGTTCGTAGAGGTCGTCTCGTTCGCGCTGTGCAGCCGCAGAGGCAGTCTGCCGCTCGTGCTCCCGCAATTCGTCCGGGGTGTAGACAGTTTCCTTGTACGGTAGAAGGCCGCGCCCAGTGTTGCTAAGGATTCGCGGAAGCCACTGCCGGACGAACTTGATATCGAACATCGGCGGGACTTCTCTGGCGCGATCGATTCCTGCGCTGATCTCGGGATGGAACCTCGCCGCGGGCGACGGCTGGCGCACCTCACGCCCGTTCCGGTCGTTCGGAGTCATCACCTCTCCTAGCTGGTCAACCAGCGGATTCGGCTCGGGCGGCTCGCCGTATGCTATTGCTCGCAACGCCGAGTAGTTGTCGAAGTAGGGTCTCCAAACTGACTCACTCATTCGTCGCCACCTGTCATCCATGCGAGCGCCACCCGACGAGAGAACAGGTTCTTGTTGCCGCGCTTTACTCCTCGGAGTTCCTTATGCAGGACGGCGTCCCGCACCATACGGCGGGTGATGTGGTCGTTCATCGCGTTGAGGTACGCGAATACCTGCGGTTCGGACAGATTGGGAATGTCCAGCGGGTTGATCCCCGGAACGTTTGGAGCCGGACGGACTTCAGTCCGCCGGACGGTGATGGCCGCAGGGTCGATCGTTCGACGGGACATGCGATGCCTCTCGGGTAGAGAGAGACGCGTCCGCAGACAGCAGAAGAGCCGACCGCGAACACACCCCTCAGAAGGGTTGCTGTGTTCACTGGTCGGCCCACTCAAGGGATGCGGGGCTGCTCCAGGCTTTCACTGGGTCGTGTCCGCATCGGTACCGATAAATCACGAACCGCTTGAACGGCCCGGCGCCACTTTGCAGCGGCGCATACAACGTTTATACACGCACTGTACGCACCGTGCAACACCGCCTAATCTGATGTGGCCCAATGGTGTTAGGATGTGCGCAACGGGCAGTGCCCGCCTCGCAGTACCTCGGCATCCGGCCGGGATCGGCGGATTTTCGTATTACCCGCGTGACAGAGTCCGCGAATATTTCGAGCAATCAGCAGTACCAGTTCGGTCAGAGACCGGCTTCAGAACCTGAGCAGTGCTCGGTTCGCTCGCCCGTTAACTCTTGTACCGAATTGGAGCAGTACCGTGACGACCACACGTCCGGCCGACAACCGGCCCAGCTACACCCATCCGTTCGCGCATCCCGGTCGGGACGCCACTCCCGAGACTGCCGAGCCCATCGCTGCGCTCTACGCCTGGGGCGGAGACGGCGGCTACAGCACCGAAGGCGACGTGCTGGTGAACCAGACCGCCGACGGCGTAGACCTGAACGCCATCTGGGCGCAAGCCGCCACGGCGATGTCGCTCTACAACCGCGAGCGGTCCGCCTTGGCGGCGCTCATCAGCTACCCGACGATCAACGTCGGCGACGCAATCCCGCAGCAGGCCGCCAGCGACAACTTCGAAGAAGCCTCCGAGTTCGGAGAGCCTGTGGGACTACGTAATTCGCCGGATGCGCTGATCCTCGGTTACGACTTCAAGGACTTCGACCTCGCGTCGCGCATGACGTGGAAGTTCCTGCGCTCTGCGACAGCGGAACAAGTTGCTTCGTCAATCAACAGCGCGCTGGAGGCCGACAACCGTCTCGTGACCGGGACGCTGCTGCGACGACTGTTCAATCCGACACAGGGCCTGAACGAGCACGGCCACAGGACGTTTGGGATCTGGAACGGCACCGACGGCATGGCACCGCCCCCGCACGCCGGTCTGGAGTTCCCCTCCACGACGAGTCACTACCTCGCGTCGGGCAACGCGGCCATCGATCCCGGCGACCTGTTGGACGCGATCAACGCGGTGCGGCTGAAGGGCTTCGGCACTTCGGTGGATACGCGGCTGATCGTGCTGTGTCACCCCAACGAGGCCGAAGAGATCAGCACGTTCCGTGCGGGGATTGAAGCCAACGGCGTCACGTCGAAGTTCGACTTCATCCCGTCGGAGAGCGCCCCGGCGTACCTGACCGCAGAGAACGTGGTCGGGCAGATCGCGCCCGGTGAGTTCGGCGGCCTGGAGGTGCTCGGCAGCTACGGCCCGGTCTGGATCGTCCCGTCGTACTTCGTCCCCGCGGGCTACTTCGCCGTGGTGGCGACGGGCGGGCCGAATAGCGCCCGGAACCCGGTCGCGTTCCGCCAGCACACGAATCCCGCGTACCAGGGCTTGCGGATCATCCCGGGCCGCGACCAGCGGTACCCGTTGCAGGACAGCTTCTTTCAGCGGTCGTTCGGTTGCGGCATCCGCTACCGTAGCGCGGCGTGCGTCGTGCAGGTGACCACCGAGCTCACCTACACCGCTCCCACGTGGGCGTGGTCCTGATGAGCTGGCGCAACGGCGCGTACGGTCCCGTTGAGGACCTGCCCGTCGCTCAGGGTCACCCCGACGCCGGCGAGCACTCGTGGGGTCCGGGGCTGATTCCCCAGGGCCTGGAGGATGCGCTGCCGGCCGACGGCGGGCGGTATCGCGGCAAAGCGCCGAAGGCGGCCGAAACGAAAGGGTTACGCGCCCTGGCTGACGAGCTGGAACGACGGGGTAGCTGACATGGCCCGCCGACGGAATCAACGCCGCGACCGGCTGGGCCGCTTCGCGGGTACCGGGACCAAGGTCGCCAACACGGCGAAGGGCGCTCGCACTGCCGCGAAGTCATCGACGAAGACCGGAGCGACGAAGTCGCCACGGGGCGTCGGCAAGAGCTACGTCAGCGGCAGCTTCAGTAAGAATCTCGTCGTGGGCCAGGGCGGCGATTACAAGGGAGTGAAGCTCGGGGCTGAGTTCAAGACGCCGAAGGGCCGGGGCGTGCTCGTCAAGGGCATCGTCGGGTATCACGGTAAACCGGACCGCCGTGTCGAGATCAAGCCCGATCTGGACCTGAAGCAGAAGAAGCTCACCGTGAACGCGACGCCGAACCCCAACCGGCGAGCTTCGGCGGGCACGAAGCTCAAGAAGTAGCGGTTGACCTGCGGGCGGGGCCAGCCAACCACCCCAGCCGCGCCCGCAGCACAGCCCAGGCGACGCTGAGCACGGTCTTAAACGGCCACCCAGCCCAGCGCCACCCATACCGCCGCGTCCCGTCGGTTCCTTGCCTCTCCGGCGGGGCGCGGCACCCCAACTTCACGAACAACCCCACAGACTCTGCGGATCAAGCCGTCCCGGCTCCCGCGGATACAAATGGCCGTCGGGCGTGAGCATGCTCTGGCGACGGCGCGAGCAAGGCCCGGATCGACTTGTCTCCGGGTGGCTACTCATAGAAGACCCCGCGACGGAGTTCTCTCCGGTTCATCGTCGCGGGGTCTTCTGCTGTTCTCAGTAGGGCCGCGTGTTCAATCGTTTTGAGCCGGTGGCTCGCCCCCGTTGAGATACCAGTCGGGAGAGTCCCGTGGAGTGGTGGGAATTCGGTGAGGCGGCATAGCCCCTGGTGGGGGTGTGTCGTTGCCCGCATGTGGGTGGGCCATCGCGTAGTGATGAACGAGTTACCGACCAAAGTGACTCGA
>NZ_JBAQEO010000411.1:0-2956 GCF_049286785.1 Rhodococcus sp. (in: high G+C Gram-positive bacteria)
ACGGTGATGATCGCCAGGGAGAGGCCGACGTTCTGCAGCATGATCGCCCGCGAGCGGCGGGCATGCGCGAGGGCCTGCGGCAGGTGCCGCAGATCCTCACCCATCAGGGCGACGTCGGCGGTTTCGATGGCGACGTCGGTGCCCATTGCGCCCATCGCGATGCCCAGGTCGGCGGCGGCCAGGGCGGGGGCGTCGTTGACGCCGTCGCCGACCATCGCCGTCGGTCGTGCGTTGCGGAGGGTTTCGATGATGCGGGCCTTGTCTTCCGGGCGCAGGTTCGCATGCACCTCGTCGATGCCGACGTCGGCGGCCAAAGCCCGTGCGGTGCGATCGTTGTCGCCGGTGAGCATGGCGACGGTGTAACCGTCGCGCCGTAGCCCGGCGACCACCTCGCGGGCCTCGGGGCGCAGCTCGTCGCGTACCGCGACCGCCCCGATCAGGGTGCCGGCGCGTTCGATCAGCACCGCGGAGGCGCCGGCGTGCTGCATCCGCTCGATGTCCGCGGCCAGGGGCCCGGGGTCGATCCACCCGGGACGACCCAACCGGGCAGGCGTGCGGTCCGCGAGCTGCCCGGTCAGTCCGGTGCCGGGGACGGCGTCGACGTCCTCGGCGGGGGTGACGGTGTCGACGGCGGCGAGGATCGCCCGGGCCAGGGGGTGTTCGCTGCGGGCCTCCAGCGCGGCCGCGACGGTCAACACCTCGTCGCGAGTAGCGCCGCCGGTGGTGGCGACGTCGATCACCGACGGTCGGTTGCGGGTCAGGGTGCCCGTCTTGTCCAGCGCGATACCGCGGATGCGTCCCAGGGACTCGAGCGCGGCGCCGCCCTTGACTAGGACACCGAGCTTTGAGGCGCCGCCGATCGCGGCGACCACCGTCACCGGGATCGCGATGGCCAGCGCGCACGGTGAGGCGGCCACCAGCACGACCAGGGCGCGTTCGATCCACACCAGCGGAGCCCCGAACACACTGCCGACCGCGGCGATGAGGACGGCAGCGATCATCACGGCCGGGACCAGCGGCTTGGCGACCTTGTCTGCCAGGCGCTGCGCCTCACCTTTGCGGGACTGCTCGGCCTCGACGATCTTCACGATCTTGGCCAGCGAGTTGTTCTCGGCGCCGGCGGTGACCTGGACCTCGAGGACACCGGTGCCGTTGATGGACCCGGCGAACACCTCGGCGCCCGGTCCTGCCTCGACCGGCACCGATTCACCGGTGATCGCCGAGGTGTCCAGGGCGGTACGCCCGGACCGGATGATGCCGTCGGTGGCGATCCGCTCCCCGGGTTTGACGATCATGATCTCCCCGAGCACCAGCTCGGCGGGGGCGACGGTCTGCTCACGGCCGCCGCGGAGCACGGTAGCGGTGTCCGGAACGAGCGACAGCAGCGCGCGCAGGCCACGGCGGGTGCGGGTGACCGCGTACTCCTCGAGCCCTTCACTGATGGCGAACAGGAAAGCCAGCATCGCGGCCTCGCCGACCTCACCGAGCAGGACGGCGCCGACGGCGGCGATCGTCATCAGGGTCCCGACCCCGATTCTGCCCTTCACCAGGCGCTTCAATGTGGCGGGGACGAACGTGTAGCCGCCGACGATCAACGCCAATGCTTCGAGGGTCAGCTCGACCGGGCGGGGGCCGTCGGTCCAGCCGACGATCAGCGCGGCGACCAACAGCACCCCGGCGATGGCGGCGGCCCGGATTTCGGTGATCTGCCACAGTTTTTCGGGTTCGTGTTCCTCCTCGCTCTCGAGGCGGGGTTCGTCGTGGCCGCAGCCGCAGGCGTCGCTCATGCCTTAACCCCTGTCCCGGTGTCGGTGCCGTAGTTCGGGCACAACGCGACCGCGTTACCCGTTGCCTCCAGGAGGGTTTCGGCGGCGGTGAGCAGGTCCAGCAACTCCGGGCGGGCAAGCGAGTAGAACACCTGCCGGCCCTGCGGTCGGCCGGTGACCAGCCCGCAGTCACGCAGGCACGCCACGTGCGCCGACACCGTCGACTGGGCCAACCCGAGCTCGCCGACCAGGTCCGCCACCCGCGACTCCCCGTCGGCGAGGCGGCGCACGATCGCCAGCCGGGTGCCGTCGGAGAGGCTGTGGAACAACGCCACCGCCGCATCCAGGTTCGATCCTGTGCCGGCCGCGGCGAGGCACCCATCCGCACTATCAATCGCCATATGACGATAATAACCATAACAACCGATGGTCTTTTCGGTGAGCCAGCTGCTGGGTTTGGCCGGGACCCAGTACTTTCTTTTCCCTGGACGGTTCGGCTGTCTCGGAAGTGGCTGCGGGGCGTCGATGATGCTGAGTGGAGGCTGACCGATGACCGATGTGTGGTGGTCCATTCCGGTAGCCGTGGCGGGTGGACTGCTGCTGCTGTGGCTGGTCCTGCTGGGTGTGCTGTGGGCGGCCAAGCCGGAGGAGGCGGGCATCCGTGATGCGCTGCGGTTACTCCCCGATGTGGTGCGGCTGATCCGCCGGTTAGCCGCGGACCACACCCTGCCCCGGGGTGTGCGGGTCCGTCTGGTGCTGCTGCTCGGCTACCTGTTGCTGCCGATCGATCTGGTTCCCGACTTCATTCCGGTCCTCGGCTACGCCGACGATGCGGTGATCGTCGCGCTCGCGTTGCGGTCGGTGACCCGCCGCGCCGGACCGGCGGCACTCGAGAAACACTGGCCTGGAACGGATGCGGGGCTCGCGGCGGTGCGTCGTCTGGCCGGGATCTCGCCGGCATGAGCGGTTCCGCGTACCGGGCCAGCGTGGTTTCTGGTCGTAGAGGTCGACGTGCCAGGCCCCACCCCGGCTGGTGAGTGGGTTCCAGCCATTCGGTCGGCGACCCGCTCGACTGGCCCCGAGTGCGGCGACGGGGTAACCATGACGCATGCGGATGAAGTTTCATGAGCAACTCGACGCGCTGACCGACCGGTTGGCGTCGATGTGTCACCTCGCGGGTGAGGCCATCG
>NZ_JBAQEO010000412.1:0-7582 GCF_049286785.1 Rhodococcus sp. (in: high G+C Gram-positive bacteria)
CGTCGGGATGGCACCCGAGTACTTCTTCATCACCACCGAGGAGGGGGGCTTCTTCGCCGAGGCCAACTTCGCCGCACTGTTCACGTCTCTGACCACAGCGCAGGAGATCGCCGGCCGCCCCGGGCCGGGTGAACGACCTGGTGCTCACCCTGCGCGAAAACGCCGATGTCGAGGCGGTGCGATCCGAGCTGCAGCAGGCCTTCGACGTGTCCGGCACCGGGCAGGGCGTGACGGTGATGACCACGGGGGAGGACCAGACCTATCAGGTCCTCTACGACGACATCGAATCGGACGCCCGGTTCTGGAACGTATTCGCGGGTCTCATCCTCATCGGCGCCGCCTTCGGTGCGTTCAACCTGTCCACCCGCATGGTCGAGTCGCAGCGCCGCGAACTGGGTATCGGCATGGCCCTCGGCGCCACGCGGGTCCAGTTGGGGCTACGACCGATGCTCGTCGGCATCGAGATCGCCGTGGCCAGCGTCGTGCTCGGTGTCGCTGTCGGCGCGCTGGCCGTGGTCCTGATCGGCCCCATATTCGCCACCTTGCTGGCGTTGCCGGTGCGGATCACGGAATTCCAGTGGGCGCCGTTCGTCCGTGCGGCGGCGTTGGGGTTCGTGATCCCGCTGGTGGCGACGGCCTGGCCGGTGTGGCGCTCGGTGCGCATGAGCCCCGTCGATGCGATCGCAACCACCCACCGCACTGCACGCGGCGGACTGTCGC
The DNA here is from genome assembly GCF_049286785.1 of Rhodococcus sp. (in: high G+C Gram-positive bacteria). Taxonomy (GTDB): domain Bacteria; phylum Actinomycetota; class Actinomycetes; order Mycobacteriales; family Mycobacteriaceae; genus Rhodococcus_F. The sequence continues at coordinate 721 of NZ_JBAQEO010000412.1, forward strand.
GTCTGTTGCGGCTGCTGCCGTGGCCACGTAGCGCTTTCCGCCGCATGCCCCTGGGCAACATCCTGCGTACCCCACGGCGCACCCTGTTGACGGCACTCGGCATCGGTGCCGTCATCGCCACGCTCGTGGCCACCCTGGGCATGTTGGACTCGTTCACCGGCACGATGGACCGCAACGAGACCGAGATTCTGGGCGAGCATCCCGACCGGGTCATCGTCGGCCTCGACTCGATCGTGCAGGCCGACGGGCCCGAGGTGGCCGCTGTGCTCGGAGCCGACAGTGTGGGCGAGGTGTCGCCCGTGCTTCAGATGGGAGGCCGGCTGGCGGTCCGCGGCAACGAGGGATTCGACGTGCTGCTCGAGGCGCTGGATCTCGAGGACGGTGTGTGGGCCCCCACCGTCGAGGGCGGCTCGAGCGGGATGGGCATCACCATCGCCCGGTCTGCGGCCGATGACCTCGGTGTGGAGGTCGGTGACACGGTCGAACTCACCCACCCTGCCCGCGACGACACCGGTTTCGTCACCACCACCAGCACCGTGCCGGTGGCCGGTATCCACCCCAGCCCGTTCCGTTTCAATGCCTACTTCGACCGGTCACTGCTCGCCGCGTTCGGTGCCGAAGGCCTCACGAACGAGCTGTTCGTCGTGCCGGCGGCGGGCAGCACCACCGACGACGTCGAGCGCGAGCTGTTCGACCTTCCCGGCGTCAGCTCGGTGCAGCCGGCAGCTGCATCGAGCCAGGTCGTCCGCGACAGCATCGGGGAGTTCACCGCCATCTTCCAGATCGCCGAGGCATTCATTCTGTTCCTTGCCCTGGTCATGGCCTATAACACCACCAGCATCAATGCTGATGAGCGCGCCCGTGAACGGGCCACCCTGTTCGCCTTCGGCCTGCCCGTGCGACGGGTGATGATGCTGGAGATCGCCGAAGGGCTGCTCTATGGGCTGCTCGGCACGATCATCGGTCTCGGTCTCGGCGCCTGGATCACCCGCTGGCTCATGACCAGTGTGTGGCAGGAGACGATGCCGGACCTGGCCCTGGACACCATCATCAGCGCCGAAACGGTAGTCACCGCAGTCGTGCTCGGCGTGATTGCCGTCGCCGTCGCCCCACTGCTCACCCTGCGCCGGCTGTGGCGCATGGACGTGCCCGGCACGCTGCGGGTGGTGGAATGAGGGAGTCGCCGCGGGTCCGTCGAAGTGGTGACTGTCGACCCTGTCGATTGCGACGGGCTGGAGGTTCGATGGACAGTGACACAGATCGGTCAGCGTTGGAGTCGTCATGCCTGGTGTAGTTGCCGTCGTCGTGATCGTCGCGATAGTGCTCGTTCTTGCGCTCTCGCTACGTGTGGTGAAGCAGTACGAAAAGGGAGTTCACTTTCGGCTCGGCAAGATCATCGCAGTGCGCGAACCCGGGTTGAGGCTGATAATCCCGGTTGTCGACTGGCTGACCAAGGTGTCGATGCGGATCGTGACGATGCCGATCCAGTCTCAGGGGATTATCACCCGTGACAGCGTCAGTGTCGATATCGCTGCCGTGGCCTACTTCCGTGTGGTCGACGCGCGCAAGTCGGTTGTCGCCATCGAAAACGTCGACGCCGCAATCAATCAGATCGCCCAGACCACTCTTCGTAACGTGGTGGGACAGCATTCGCTGGACGAGGTGCTCGCGGAGACTTCGATCATCAACAGCAGCATCCGGCAGATCCTCGATACGACCACCCTCGAGTGGGGTGTCGAGGTCACCTTGGTCGAACTCAAGGACATCCAGCTTCCCGAGAGCATGAAGCGTGCGATGGCCCGAGAGGCCGAAGCCGAACGGGAGAAGCGAGCGAAGATCATTGCGGCGGAGGGGGAGTCTTTGGCGGCCTCCGCGTTGGGAGACGCATCCGACACGATGATGGCCCATCCGCTCGCGCTGCAACTGCGCAATCTGCAGACGTTGGTGGAACTCGGAGTCGAGAAGAACACCACCGTGGTGTTCCCCGCCCCGATCATGAGTGCCATCGGGGAGCTCGGGGCATTCCTCGCCCGGGAATCGGCTGCTGCAGAACCGACGCCCTCCACCCCGGAGGTGTCGTTCCGTAACGGCGCTGCGACAGCGCCGCCGGCAGTGGACGGTGAGCCGTCCGACGGACGACCCGTCACCCCTGCCGCCGCGAAGTGAGCGGGTCATCTCCGCTCCCAGGGCCAGGTCATCAGGGCCCACACGACGAGTATCAGGCTGGTGGCAATCAGCACGTACACCGGCCATGGGCCCATCACATCGAGCAGGCTCGCAGTGGACGGTTTCCTGTTGAGGAAGCCGTAATTGGATCCCGCAATACTGTTGAACGTGAAGGTGACCACCGCCCAGACCGCCGTGACCGCGACCGTGAAGCGGTAACTGCGCCACCCGGGCCGCATCCTTCGCCCCCACGTGAGGTAGATAGCTGCCCAGACGACGAGCAGGTGGATCGCCCAGAAGGCGAGGAATTCGAAGTGGGGAAAATCGGGACTGTTCAGGGCCGGTGAGATCAACGCCTGGGTGCTCAGAACCAGTCCCCAGTAGTACGTGAGCGCGAAGGGCCGGTGCCGCTGCGACCACAATGCGTAGGCAGCGGCGACGGTCGCGAGATCGGTCAGACGTAGCGGCACCGAGCTGCCGACGGTGGGCGGGATCAGAGTGTAGATCAGCACCGAGCCGTAGATCACCGCAGTGAGCACCCCGAGGATCCGGCCGAAGCGCCGGGCTTGGTCTTCGGTCTGCCTCCGTCCGACCCAGACCAGGAACGCGGAGCCTGCCGCGAACAGAACGATAACGGCCCAGTGTGAAGGGCCGTACATCGAGAACTCCCGTTGCGCAGCGAACAAGTGAATCAACTCCGCAGGTTCGTCGCACGTTCTTGCCGTTCACACGCGCGATGGACGTGATCACATGGACGTGATCACACTGTTCCACACGCACAGCCCCAACGACGTGGTCATGGTTGTTCGGGTGAGCCGGGACCGGTCCGGGTATGTGGAACCATGACACTCGCGCAAGGAGGACCGAAACGTGTGTGGACGTTATGCCAGCACCACCACAGACAAGGAACTTCGCAACATATTCCAGGTCGACGAGGTGGTCGGTGAGGAGTTGCCGCCGTCCTACAACATCGCCCCCACACAGGAGGTGCGGGTGGTGCTCGAGCGCCCTCCGCGAGGTCATCCGGAGGCCGAACCGGTCCGCCAGATCCGCACCGTGAAATGGGGTCTGGTGCCCGCGTGGGCGAAGGACACCAAGATCGGGAGCAGGCTGATCAACGCGCGGTCGGAATCGATCACCGAGAAACCGGCCTTCCGGAAAGCGGCCTGCCGCCGCCGGTGCATCGTTCCTGCCGACGGCTATTTCGAGTGGGAGAAGCGGGACGGCAAGAAGATTCCGTACTTCTTGCACGGCGACGGCGTGCTCGCGATGGCCGGTCTGTACGAGTTGTGGCCGGATCCTGATCGTCCCGACGACGACCCGCACAAGTGGCTGTGGACTACCACGGTCTTGACGACGCAGGCCACCGACGCCCTGGGGCACGTCCACGACCGCTCCCCGTTGCTGCTGCCACCGAACTTTCGGGAACACTGGCTGGACCCGGCCCTCACCGAACGAGAACAGATCGACGCCTTGATCGCGTCGATTCCGGAACCACGCCTGCATCCGTATCAAGTGAGTACGGCCGTGAACTCTCCACGCAACAACGACCCGAGCCTGCTCGAACCGGTGAAGCCGGACAGATAGACACCACGGACCTGGTTGCCCAGTCCGTTCTCCGGGTACGCGGGACCCGGGACGAGCCACGAGGAGAAAACCTATGGATCCGGCATACGAACCGGAGCACCAGCACGAAGTTCGGAAACATGAGCGGGCGTTCGGCGGCTATCTGTCGACGATGATCGCCTACGGGTCGCTCGTGGCAGTGATCGGTGTGATGACGGCCCTGACCGATCGGGAACTTCCGCGGACGATGAACGCGCGACAGCTGCTCGTGACCGCCTTCGCAGCTCAGAAGCTCTCGCGGACGATCACGAAGGACACGATCACCAGCCCCCTTCGGTCACCGTTCACCGTCTACACCGGTAAGGGCGGGCCGGGCGAAGTGATGGAACAACCGCGCGAAGCCGAGGGCATCACACACAGCATCGGTGCGCTGCTCAGCTGCCCCTTCTGCTTCGACGTGTGGGTAGTGACCGCGTTCGCCGCCGGGCACGTGTTCGCACCGCGCGCCACACGCATGCTGGTGGATTCACTCGCGGTGCTGTCCGGCGCGGATTTCCTCCAACTCGCCTACGCGAAGGCGCAGCAGATCGCGGAGGGATGACCGGGGCGCACTCGTTAGTCTCAGGTTCATGCCCGTCCATGACATCGATGCGTTGCTCGTCCATGTGAGCTCACTCGACGAGAATCGACTTGCCACGGTTCTACGTCGGCGCCCGGAGGCGTTGTCGTTGCCGTGGCCGGCGGACCTGGCCGATCTGGCCGAGCGCCTGCACAGTCAGGAATCGATCGTGTTCACCTACACTCGCCTGCCTCGGCCGCACACCGAGGTGCTGGGCGCTCTCACCTTGGTCGAGCAGTTGGGGCTCCCGGTCACCGCCGCCAGTGTGTCGATGTGGCTGGGAAGTGACCCCGGGATGGTCCAGACGTTCCTCGACGACCTGCACGAATGCGCCCTGACACTGGGCACTTCCGACGGCGAGATCACGACACCCGCCGAGTTTCCGGCGGTGGGCGCGGGCCTGGGCCGACCCGTGCGGGTGCTTCTCGAGGAGGCCACGCTGGAGAAGCTGCGCGGGCTGGCCGCGAGACTGAAGGTTCGGGGTGACGGTTCCAAGAAGGTGATGGTCGATCGCCTCGCCACCTATTTCTGCGATCCTGATGCGGTGCGCACTCTCGTCGACAGCGCGCCACCACGTGAGCGTGACCTGCTCGTCGAGTGTGCCGAGCAGGGAGTCGCGCTGGAATACTTCCCGATGCACTTCGGCTCCTACCCTGTGAGCGCACGGGAGCAGCTCGGCGACTGGGCTGTCGCGCACGGGGTGCTGTGGCCCAGCTACGACGGCGCGGCGTACCTGCCCCTCGAGGTGTCGCTGGCGCTGCGAGGCGCGCAGTGGCGGCTTCCGTTCCATCCCGACCCGCCGCCCCTCGCGCACCATCCGGTGCCGACCGAGCACGTGGACGCCGAGGCCGCGTCGCGCCTGCTGCGCATGATCGAGCGGGTCTCGGGGCTGGTGGATACGGCGGCGACCGAACCGATTCCACTCATCAAGTCCGGCGCGGTGGGACTGCGCACGCTGCGCACGTTCGCGAAGACCTGGGACGTCGAGGTGGACGAGGTGCGGTTCGCCGTGGAGCTGGCACTGGCCGCCGCGGTGCTCGCGCCGGCACCACCGCCGGCACCTCCGAAGGGCCGTGGGCGCAAGCGGCCGCCGCCGCTACCTTCACCCGGCCTGATTCCCGGTCCCGCGGCGTCGGCGTGGCGATCCGCCGAGGCCGCGACCCGGGGACGCGCCCTCCTCGGAACCTGGTGGCAGTCGGACAGTTCGGTGCTGATGGCTTCGGCAGTGGCCACCGAGCTGGGCGAGTCGGCCGTGTACCGGCACGTGCGTCACGAACTGGTCGACGTGTATGCCACGTTGGCACAGGGTCGGGGGGTGTCGGACATCGCGGAACTGGTCCCCGTGCTCGACTGGCGCGCACCGCTGATAGGGGAGGACGTCGTCGAGGACGTTCTCGCCGCGACCGTCCGCGAGGCCGAGCTGCTCGGCGTCCTGGCGCTGGGCGCCGCCACTGCGCTGTGCCGTGCCCTGCACACCGGCGACCTCGTGTCCGTGACTTCGGAGCTGATGTCCGGCGCCCACACGTCCGCGGTGATCGGTGCTGATCTCACCGCAGTAGTGCTCGGCCCGCCGGCCACCGACCTGTCGCGCTTCCTGGACAGCGTCGCCGACAGGGAGTCCCGCGGGGCGGCCACGACCTGGCGGTTCACCCCGGACAGCATCCGGGCCGCGTTCGATCGGGGGAGCACCGCTTCGGACCTGATCGGTGAGCTGACATCCATCGCGCCCGCGGGCATACCGCAGGCGCTGGAATACCTGATCGGAGATGTGGCCCGCACCCACGGGCAGCTGGGTGTGGTGGAGCTAGGCTGCGCCGTCGTCGCCGACGACCCGACGCTGCTGCTGGAGCTGGTGGGCAACCGGAAACTCGCAAAGCTGGGCCTGGCTCCGCTCGCCCCGACGGTGACGGCCTCGCGCAGCGACGCCGATACGACGCTGTCCGCGCTGCGCGCCGCCGGCTATGCGCCCGTTGTGCGCGAGGTGGACGGCAGCGTGCGGATCTCGGCGCCGCCGACCACAGAGTCCGAAGCCGACGTGGACGTCCGCGAGCTCGAAGCTATCGGGATTGCCCCCGCCGATCCCGACCGGCATGCCCGTCGCCTCGCCGCCACGGCCGTCCGCTCACCGGTCGAACCTGCCGGGCAGTACCAGCTTTTCGCCGCCCTGCGTGGCCGTGGAGAGGCCGACGCGATCTGGGAGCTGGTGGCGGGCCGGCCCGCGCACATCACCCATTGCGGGCGCACGCACCTGGTCACAGCGCGAAGCTGCACGGGGACACTATTACCGCGTGGAGTACCACGACCGAACGGTTCGAGGACTTCCCGGTGGCGCAGATCGCGGTTTCCGGCCAACGGGGCTGATCGACGGGGCTGATCGACGGGGAAGCTCGGGGAAGGCGCCCGGTATCGAGTAAAGGTTCGGCGAGTGTCCGGTGCTAGCGACCACTGTGGCGAACACGCGAGTGCGACATCCGCTTGTCGGTTATTCCGGACGACACTTTCGAGGTACAC
>NZ_JBAQEO010000413.1:0-6214 GCF_049286785.1 Rhodococcus sp. (in: high G+C Gram-positive bacteria)
CAACACCAGAAGGAGGCACTCCTGGTGCGGACACCGGTCCCCGAACACCTACGAGACCCTCTACACCGCTACGCTGGCATCCGCCGCGTAATCCACCACCCGTGTCCACAAGCCGGGGGTAAGGCCCTACAGATCGTCGACGTCGATCACTGGATCTGGATCATTTGTGGACTGGGACATCAGCCAGTCCTCGTACGTGTCGTCCCGGACAAAGATGTGCTCGAGATGCTCAAGCTCGTTCTCAAGTCCTCGCACTGCATCGAGGTACTTCGGCGTGACAATCAGAACCCGGCTCTGAGTGTGGTCCAGGTTGTGCTTATGCGCGTCGCGACTGTCTCGGGCGTAGAGGGGTACGCGGACTAGGCCGGCGGCCGCTGTGCCGGCGAAAAAATCCTGTGCTTCGAGGCAGTTGTCCTCTAGCACCGCGACGCGGTCGCCTTGCTGCAAGCCGAGGCTGGAAAGTCCATTGGCCATCCGCAAACCGCGTTCCCAGGCTTCGGAAAATGTCAGCTGACGGTCGCCGCTGATGACGGCGGTGTAGCCGGAATAGGTCGATGCGGCACGGCGCATGAGGGTGCGAACGTCCATGATCGTCTCCTTCTTGGGAGGGCTTCGCTGTTATTTGCCGCGAAGGTGTAGCGGGCTGGCGAGTCAGAAGCTGGGTTGAAGTGCTAACGAGATGTCTTTGAGCTTGGTGTCGTCACAGGCAGCTCGGTCCGCCGGAATGTGCAGTCCGGTGTCGAGGGCCTTGCGGGCGGCGAGAAAGTCGATCGTCTTGTTGATCGCGGCCACGCCGATTAATTTCGCGTCTCGGTAGTATAGGAACGCGCATGACTCGTCTGCGGGATTACCGCGGAGAACATATGAGTCGAAGTTGGCAAAAGTGCCAGCCATCTGGAGTTTGAGCGTGTCTTGGTCAGACCAGAACCACGGCACAGCACTCGTGTCGTCGCTGCGTCCGAGCAGTGTTGAGGCGGCGGTGTGGCCCTGGCGGATCGCGTTCGGCACCGATTCCAGGCGAACCAGCTCTGCCGTGTCCTGGGGATGCGGAGCTACAGTGCAGTCGCCCGCCGACACAACATGAGGGTTACTCGTTCGGCAGGCAGCATCGACGACGATCCCACCAGCGCAGGTCAAGCCGAGCGATTCAGCCAGTTCGGTACGCGGTGCGGCACCGATACCCACCAGTACGAGATCCGCCGGAATGACTTCGCCGCTAGTGAGACGAACTCCACTGACGGCCTCGGTACCGAGAATGGATCCGACCGCGGCGCCGAGCAGGACTCTGGTCCCGCGCTGGCGGTGGGCTCGGAGGTAGAACTCACTGATCTGTGGCGGGACGGCACGGGCAAGCAGCCTTTCTGAGGCTTCGACCACAGTGACGTCTTTGCCGGCCGCTTGTGCGACCGCTGCTCCCTCGAGGCCGACGAAGCCGCCGCCAACCACTACGATGCGTTGAGCCTGCGGCAGTACTGTGCGTAGTCGGTGCGCGTCGTCGATTGTCCGCAAGTACATCACCTGCGGAAGGTGGGCGCCCGGCACCGCCAGGCGCCTCGAGCGTGCGCCGGTGGTGAGCGCGAGGTGCTCGAAATCGTACCGGTCTCCTGCGCTCGTGAGGGCACTTCCAGTGCCGTTGGCGCCCAGGTTGATCTGCTCGATGCACACGTCTAGTCGAATATCGATGTCCTTGCTGGCGTAGAACGAATCCGTGCGTAGAGCCAGTGACTCTGGACCGGTGTTCTCGGCAAGGAATGCCTTCGACAACGGGGGCCGCTGGTAGGGCGCGTGCGATTCAGCGCCGCACAGGCGGATGGGGTCGGTGTATCCAAGGGGCCTGAGAGAGCAGGCCAGCTGGACGCTAGCTTGGCCGGCTCCGACGACCAGGACTCCCCGCTGCGTCATTGCTGCTTCTCCGGGATGTGCACCTCAAGCCCGTCCAGGCTCGGGTGGACCGGTATTTGGCAAGACAGTCGGCTCACGGCACGCCGTTCGGCGACAGCGCCATCGAGCATTTCGTCTTCCAGCTCAGTCATCGGCGGCAGTTCACGGCCATTCGTGTCGTCGAGGTACACGTGGCAAGTCGAGCAGGAGGCAGCGCCGCCGCATTCTCCGACGATTCCGGCAACCCCGTTTTGTACGGCGGTATCCATCAGTGAGCGTCCGCTCGTGGCGGTGATGGAATCAGTGGCTCCATTTGGAGAAACAAAATCAATGCGGGTCATTTCGCTATTCCTTCCCCCGTGAGGATCTGGTCGGTGCGAAAGCGCGCGGTGGCGCGGGCTTCCGCGACGAGGTTGCCGCTCTCTCCCGTGATCGTGATGTCGTAGAGGCCGTTGCGCCCGTAGTGATGTCGCAGCTGGCAGACTGCGGTAAGCGTTTCTCCGTGCTGACCGCTCGAGATGAAGCTCACCTGCGAGTTCGCCGACAGCCCGATCGTTCCGTGGGAGTTAGCAGCACAACCGAACGCAGCGTCGGACAAAAAAAGCAACCATCCGCCATGGCACGCGCCATATCCGTTGAGCATCCGCTCTTGGACCTTCATCGCAACGACCGCGTAACCGCGACGGCAGTCCACCAGCTGCACTCCGGCGTCGGCAAAGGCGCGATCATTGTCGAGCATCTGCCGGGTTGATTCGGGGATCTCCCGGGTTGACAGGCTCATCATCGATCACGGTTCTCGACGGGCAGCGCCTTCATGGCACGGACCAGGATCTGCTGCTCCCATTCAATGGGGCCCTCACCCTCAATGAGGTGCGGGAAGCGGCGGAGGACGGCCGGTAATGCGATGCGTGCTTCGAGCTTGGCGAGCGCGCTGCCAAGGCAGTGATGCGGTCCTTGGCCGAAGCTGATGTGAGCTGCTTCGTCGCGGAGCAAGTCCAGGCGGTGCGGATCGGAGAAAACGCCCGAGTCGCGGTTGGCGCCAGCGACGGACATGAATACTGTTTGCCCGGCCTTGATCGTCTGACCGCCACGCTCGTGTGTGGTCGCAGCGCTGCGGACCATGACCTTGACCGGCCCCTCGAAGCGAAGCAGTTCATCGATCGCGGTGTCGACGATTTCCGGCCGGTCCCTCATCAGTGCTGCCTGCTCCGGTAGGCGCAATAGATGCAGCATCGCATTGGTCATGAAGTTGGTCGTGGTCTCGTGTCCACCGAACAACAACAGAGTGCTTGCCCCCAAAATGTCCAGATCGGACAGACTTTCTTCGGAGTCGGTGGCCTGTGCGGCGACGAGTGCGCTCACGAGGTCCTCTCCCGGGTTCGCTTTCCGCTCGGCGACGAGCCAACTGAAGTAGTCGATGAAGTTGGCAGCTCCCTGCCCCGCGACGCGGTCTTGGTCCGGATGGTTTGATGCGCCGAAGACAATTGCCGACAAGTCGTTTGACCAGTCACGGAACCGGTCGCGGTCACTAGCCGGGATATCGAGCAGCTCAGAGATGACGATCGCCGGCAGCGGGAATGCAAACCGCTCTTTGAAGTCGAACGCCGGGACGTCGTCGAGGTCATCGAGTAGATCGGCGACGAGCGCTTCGATGCGCGGCTGGAGCCGCTGGATCATCCGAGGGGTGAACGCTCGTCGCACTGGGTTGCGTAAGGCGTGGTGGCGCGGGGCGTCGTAGAACACCATCCACCCACGCAAGATGTCGAATGCGCCGGCCAGCATCGCTTTGCGTTCTGGAGTCAGACGCTCGTGCAGGGGCGTGAGGCGGTCCGAAGAGAGATTCTCGGTGTCTCGGAAAGCCTCCACGACGTGCGGGTAGTCGTTGATTAACCACGCTTTGTGCGCCTCGCTCCAGACCACCGGACCTTGAGCTGCGGCCCGAGCGAAGAACGCGTGGGGGTCCTCAATCGCCTGTTTCGTGAGTAGGTCGAAACGGTCGTCAACGGCGCCGATGGTGGATGAAGAGATGATGTCCATGGAAACTCCTTGATTAGTCGTGCGCACGGTCGAGGACGGTGACGGCGCAGGCCGCCTCTTCGAGGCCCATGACACCGCCTCCGTTTTCTGCAACCGCGATGCGGGCATCTTGAACCTGGCGTGGGCCAGCTTCACCGCGTAGTTGGACAACGAGCTCGTTAAGCATCGACAAGCCGGTTGCAGCCACCGGATGTCCCTTGGAGACCAATCCGCCCGAGGTATTAATGGGAATTGGCCCATCGAGGCCGGTAGCTCCATCGGCGACGAACGCACCGCCCTGGCCGATCTCGCACAGACCGAGCATCTCGGCTTGCAGGATTTCGCCGAAGGACGTGGCGTCGTGGACTTCGGCCACATCAATGTCCTGTGGGCCGATCCCCGCGAGCGCATACGCCTTGCGGGCGGCATCTTGTGAGAGCGTCGGCTCGAAGATGCCACGCCGGTAAGTGCCACCGGAGGCCGCGAAGCCACGAATCCGGATCGCCCGTTCTCGCACCCGCGGGTCCTGCCCGTCGAGCCACGAGTCGGAAACAATGAGCGCGGCGGCAGCACCGTCGCTGACCGGTGAACACATCGCGCGGGTCAGTGGTTCACTCACCGCACGGTCCGCGAGCACCTCCTGGACAGACATCGGAAACTGATACTGCGCGGTCGGATTCTGCGCTCCGAAATTATGGTTCTTGGCCGCACTGGCCGCGATCTGCTCGACAGTTGTGCCATATCTGTGCATGTGCGTGAGCGCCTGCGTGGCGTAGGTATCCATGAACAAGCTCCGGCCGGGAGCAGGCTCGAATGTCCGGCCAATCTCAGTGGCGGCATCGCGGTAGCTGTCCAGGAAACGTTCGTAGGTGAGCTGGTCCGTGGCGCCATCGAACTGCGCGAACATCGTCTCACGATCGCCTGGAACGACCACCTTCTCCACTGCCAACGCCAATACAGCGTCCGCATGGCCACAGAGAACCTCTCGCGCAGCGCCATGAACCGCGTAGGAACCGGTGGCGCAGGCGGCATCGATGTTCGTGATCGGCATCCGGCGAGGCAAGACGCCGTCTGCCATCAGATCCGCGAGCACCATCTGACCGCGAACGTTGTGCTGGCCGTAGGTGGCGAGAAAGCAGTTGCCAAAGTGAGCGGACTCAATATCTGCAAGCACCCCTGGACCCTGGCCGATGTCGCCAACGAGTGAATCGACTGCCTGGGCGGCGAGCTCACGAAATCCTCGAGTCGGAAATTGGCCAAACGGCAAGGACGAGATCCCTACCACGTATGCGTTCCGCATGTGCGTCTCCTCGAGTCGTCGTCCCCGAAGCGTACGACTTATCTGTGACGCACACAACAGTTTTGTCCTACGACGAGAGGCGTCACTGACAAGAGTGGGGATCTATGTTCGACAACACTGAGAGAAAATGGGGGTCAGAAGATCTCGCGACTCCGAGTTCCAGACCAGAATCCAGGCCTCGGTCAGCGCCAGAACGAGGTGCCCCACCCGACCAAGCAGGGAAGCGGAACGCCTGCGTCAGCCCACGAAACGACTCGCACAAGATCCCGCGCGCCCGAAACCCGTCGAATCACCGGCCCTGCCGTAGAGGCGCGCTGCATCAGGTGCGCCAGCCGCGTAGGTTACCCGTCCATGGACAAACTCCACGCCCACGACGGAGCCGCCCTCCTTTGGAGTGCCCGTCTCGAGATCGACGCGGGCACTCTGGGCTCTCAGCGTCGATCGTGACGACCGCCAGTGCCGCCCGTGCCCCTGGCGACAACCTGACGATCCGCTTGAGATCAACCGTAGATCGGGCGAGCCTGACCCATCGAGGCGACAACCGGCTCGTACAGCTTCGACGAATAAGGAGCTGTCCACGGTCCACCTCGGAACACCCGGACGGCTTCTCTACGAAAACCCGATCGTGCTCCCCATCGCTTCGAGCTGACGAGCTTCATGTTGATCAGCGGCAGACACCGGCACAAACGGAATCCGTCGTCTCGAGCTTGCTTGCCCCGGCAACGGAGCTACACCTTGAACTCCTCGCCGTGGCGGCACCTGTGCGACGTCAGGACTGCTGGTGATGACTCCGTTGACCACGAAGTCTTTTGTGCCGCTCATAGTTACCTCCATTGCCCAAGTGACCAGGGCCTTGTGCCCTGACAGATCAGTAGTCCGAATTGACGCAACGCTTGTGGTTGTCGATAGAAGCGGGGCACGAGTAGTCACCGCATCCGCAGAAATGGCCTGCGTAGTAGTTTGTTGCGGCGTGATGGTCGTCGCCGTCCCGGTAGTCGTACTCACGTTCGTTGGTGA
>NZ_JBAQEO010000414.1:0-2430 GCF_049286785.1 Rhodococcus sp. (in: high G+C Gram-positive bacteria)
GCGAACACGCACCGCAATGCCCGATCACCGACGTCGTCAGCGTCAAGGCCCGGGTCGCGGCGGCGGTCGAGCGTCACGGTCTCAGCGACCGGTACGTGGGTGGCCACCCGATGGCGGGAACCTCGGCCTCCGGCTGGAGCGCCGGCGGCGCCGATCTGTTCCGTGAGGCCGTGTGGGTGGTGGGCACCGACGACGGCGTCGACCCGGACGTCTGGACGCAGGTGGCCCGCCTGGCCCTCGACTGCGGGTCCGGCGTGGTACCCGCGGAATCCGCCGAACACGATCGGGCCGTCGCCCGCATCTCCCACCTGCCGCACCTGCTGGCCGAAGCCCTGGCTGTCACCGGCGCGGCCGGCGGTCCGCTCGCGCTGGGATTGGCCGCCGGTTCGTTCCGGGACGGCACCCGGGTGGCGGGTAGTGCGCCGGACCTGGTCCGGGCCATGTGTGAAGGCAACCGGGAGGCGCTGCTGATCGCGCTGGACGAGGCTCTGGCGCTGCTGCAGGACGTGCGCGCCGAACTTGCGGACGCCTTGTCCACCGCCACCCTCGTCGAGGCCGGACATGCCGCACGGATTGCGTACGAGAACGCGGACCACTGGGAGATCACCGGGATCGTGCCGGGGCGGGACGGCTGGATCGAGCAGATGCGCGACGCGGGACGCCGGGGCGGGCGCCTTCGGCAACTGTGAGTTACGCCTGAATGAGTTCCGCCTAAATGCGTTCGGCGAGGCCCGGGTAGTCGAGGATGAACCCATCTGCATCGACGGTCACCGAGGAACTCGACACCGGCGAGAGCACGTGGATTCCGTCCGGACCGCTGCTGTAGGTGACGCTGGCGGCCTCGACCCGTAAGTCGAGGAGATTGACGTACACCACCGGCACCTCGATGTCCTCGGAGCCGTGTGCCAACCCGTAACGCCGGATGGGGAGGGCATTGAAGAACGGGCTGAGCACCACATCGACGTCGAGCGCGCCGTTGAAGGTCGACCGTTGATGGCTGGAACCGTTCTCCACCATCCAGGTGCCCTCGTCATCGCGGCTGATCGACATCTGACGTTCACCAGCCGCCACCGACGTGCGCAACGAAAGACGACGCGTGATTCCGTTCTCGTCCGTGACCAGGTCGTACGACGCGCTGAACGGGGGATGGTCGGGGCACTCACCACCGATGATGCGTCCGGCGGCCTTGATTCGCGCGCCGTTCAGTTGGACACGCACCGATTCGATTCGAGGTGCGTTGTACGCCCGCCACGTCAACACAGCTGGCCAGGTCGAGGCACCGGAGGCTTGGATGCTCACCGGTCTACGGTAATCGACGGTGGCTGCAGCTGTGTCAACGGGCCAGGTTTCACCGGCACGGACGCCTCGAGGGCGGGAGTGGCCGCCCGGCCACGCTCCACCGCTGCGATGCGGGCGGAGAACACAGCGAGAGCACCGAGACCGACCGCGACGTTGATGAGCGCACCGAATTCCTGGGCCACGAAGTCGAAGATTTCGGTGAGGAGCACGGTGACGAGCGCCGCGGCGCGCAAGAACTGCACCGGCCACAGTTTTCCGTTCCGCAGCCGAACCGTGGCGGCCCAGCACAGAGCGAACGCGATCGCGGACCCGACGCACTGCCCGATCGTGGTGATGTCCGCACCGGCCCCCCGCAGGTCGTCGTCGAGGGTCACCAGTGCGCTGACGAGTCCTGCCGTCGAGAACAGCGCCAGGCCGATCGCGGCGGCCCACAGCATCCCAGGGCCCTTCGCGAAAGCCGGGGTGACCCGGCGTGCCAGTTCCCGGATCGACGGGATCGACCGGCCGTTCCTCTCCGGACACCCGGCCAGCAGTTGTTCGACGGTGGCCAGCGTGGACGGGTCAGCGCCGGCTGCCGCTGCCCGGCGCAACCGGGCGAGTGCGAGTTCCCGGCGTCCGTTGTCGAGACCGCGTTCCAGTCCGCCGATCGCGAGTGCGGCCGCATTCGCCACATCCTCGGCCCGCGTGGGCGGACGGGCATCCTGCACCGACCGGTTGACCAGCAACACGGCAACGATCACCACGTACATGATGGCGACGGCCGGCCGGTAGAAGTAGTCGTTGGTCTTGGTGACGAACTTGCCGATCTCGTCGAGGAACAGCCCGAAACCGATGCCGCCCGCCACGACCGCCAGCACGCGTGGCGTCGAGCCCAGGAACGTGAAGACGACCACCAGCGCCACCACCATCCCCAGTCCGCCCCACAGCACGTGCGCGATGTGCAGACTCGACCCACCCACCTGCGGATAGCCAGTCAGGTGCAGGTAGGCGCGGGTCAGCAGGATCGTCAGCACCCCGATGATGACGAACGCCTCGACGAGAGCGCTGCCCTCTGCGTCGCGGAGCAGAGGCGGCCGTCCGCGCAATCCCGGCATCATCGCGCCTCCCTGTGTCTCAGGTGAATCCTAGGAC
>NZ_JBAQEO010000415.1:0-3563 GCF_049286785.1 Rhodococcus sp. (in: high G+C Gram-positive bacteria)
CCCCCGGATGCGTCCCGCGCCAGTTCGGCGCCCGTGTGTCCGCCCCACCCCCGGGACCGTGCCCACCGCACGGACGACGGACCGCTGGCCACCGTCTCGAGGCAGCCGACGCCACCGCACCTGCAGCGGTCGGTACCGCCCGGCACCACCATGTGCCCGATGTGTCCCGCATTCCCGGTTCGTCCGGTCGCGATCCGCCCGCCGAGGACCACGCCGCCGCCGACTCCGGTGGAGACCACGAGACTCAGCAGGTCCGGTGTATCCCGTCCGGCCCCGTGCTGGTGCTCGCCGAGAGCGGCGGCGGCGCCGTCCACCACGAGATGGACGCGCGCGTCCGCGAACAGGTTCTGAACTGCATCGACCAGTGGGAACCCCCGAGACCACTCACCGATGTTGATGGGCGAGGCCGTGCCGGTGGCGGCGTCGACCGGTCCGGCACACGCGATGCCGACCGAGGTGATGCGTCGTTTGCCCGCGACCTCGCGCAACAGTGCGGCGCAGGATTCCCAGACCCCGTCCGCGGGTGTCGGAGTGGTGTGGGGATGGGCAATCGCAGTGTCGGCGGCGACGAGTCCTGCGGCGATCTTGGTACCGCCGATGTCGAGCGCGATCGCCTGCACGTCAGCGCTTCTTCAGTACGAGTACAAGGTTGCTGACCAGGAACTCCCGGAGTCCGGGAACGTGGATCATCCACCACGCCCACCGCGGATGGTAACGGGGGAACGCGGCCAGGAACTCGGCGTCGCGGCTCGACCGCGCCCACCGGAGACCGTCCGCCGCACCCACCTTGAACAGAGACTTCCCATAACGATTCTTGGGCTCACGCCCAGTTTTGCGCAGGTAGCGGCGGGCGGCGTACTCACCGCCGAACGCATGCCAGGGGCCGGTCTCGTGGCCGCCGAACGGACCCCACCACAGGGTGTACGACAGCACGATCAGTCCGCCGGGCTTGGTCACGCGCACCATCTCGTCGGCCATTGCCCACGGTTCGCTGACATGCTCGGCGACATTGGAGGAGAAACAGATGTCCACCGAAGACGTCCGGAACGGCAACGCGAGACCCGACCCGCGGATCGCGTCGCCGACGGACAGCCCGGCGGCGTGCATCTCGGACGGGTCCGGTTCGACCGGTATGTAACGGGCACCCGCCCGACGGAACACATCCGCGAAGTAGCCGGGCCCGCCGCCGACGTCGAGCACGGTGGTGCCGCCGAGATCCGCGTCGGTGAGGCCTGCGTACAGGTCACCGATCAATTCGACGGAGTCGCGGGCCAGTGCGCCGTAGAACAGGTCGGGGGCGGTCTGTTCGTGCCGAAAGTCGCTGAGCAGCCCGAACGACCGCTCGAGGGTGGCCCGGCTGGCGAACCGTCGGGTCACAGGGCGCGTCGTCACGAAGAGGAACCTTAGCGAGTCCCCAGTGGCCGGCGGCAATCCGTTGGCCAGGCTGCCACGCTCGCCCCGGTACGGCAGATAGGGTGTTCGGGGATCGATACACGGAATTCGTACGCGGAATTCGCCTGCCCCCGGACCACAGATACCGCCCCGATCACAGGAGTTCAGAAACGTGCGAGAGGTTCTGCTGCTCTGCTGGCGCGACACCGGACACCCCCAGGGTGGCGGCAGTGAGCGATACCTCGAACAGGTCGGGGCACAGTTGGCGGAGCGCGGCATCAAGGTCACCCTGCGTACCGCCGGATACCGCGGCGCCCCCAAAAGGGAAACCGTCGACGGCATCGAGGTCAGCCGCGGCGGTGGCAGGTACAGCGTCTATCCGAGGGCACTGGCCGCCATCGCCCTCGGTCGGTTCGGCTTCGGCCCGCTCAAGGGCCTTCGGCCCGACGCCGTGATCGACACCCAGAACGGCATTCCCTTCTTCTCCCGGACCGTGGCCGGTGCCCCGGTGACCCTGCTCGTCCATCACTGCCACCGCGAGCAGTGGCCGGTTGCCGGACGGCTGATGGGCAAGATCGGCTGGTGGGTGGAATCGCGGTTGTCGCCGCGCACGCATCACGACAATCAGTACCTCACCGTGTCGCTGCCGTCCGCGGACGAACTGGTGGAACTCGGTGTCGAACGCGAACGCATCGCTGTGGTGCGCAACGGCGCCGACGACATCCCCGCGGGCGCCGCGGTGGGCGGCGCGCACACCCGAACCGCTCATCCGAGTGTGTGCGTCCTGTCGAGACTGGTGCCGCACAAGCAGATCGAGGACGCGCTCGAGGCGATCGCAGCCCTGAGACCCACCAGCGCGGGTCTGCATCTGGACGTCATCGGCGGCGGCTGGTGGGAGCAGAACCTCCGCGACCGCGCGCACGAACTCGGTATCGGCGACGCCGTCACCTTCCACGGTCATGTCGGCGAGACCCGCAAGCATCAGCTGCTGTCGCAGTCATGGGTGCATGTCATGCCCTCCCGCAAAGAGGGGTGGGGACTCGCGGTGATCGAGGCGGCGCAGCACGGCGTGCCCACCGTCGGATACCGCAGCTCCAAGGGGCTCACCGATTCCATCGTCGACGGTGTCACCGGTGTCCTGGTGGGTGATGTGGTTGCGGGAAGCGCCGACGTCGCCGAGCTCACCGCCGCGGTCGACGCTCTCCTTCGCGATCCCGAAGCCCGCACCGTGCTCGGCGAGAAGGCGCGGATCCGCGCGAGTGAATTCTCCTGGACCCACACCGGCAACGGCGTGTACGAGGTGCTCGCCGGAACTGCTTCGGGCGTTCGGACCTCAGGACTGGTGTCGCCGGCGCTCGGACGTCCAGGACCGCTGCACGCCCGCGCCGAGTAGTCCGCCCACCAGTAGCAGCGCCCACAGGCCGTGTGCCGCGATCACTGCCGCCCGCACCGCCTCGGACGAGTCGTGAGGGGCGATGTCCCCGCGGACACGATAGAGCTCCAGAGACTGGTCGGTGAACACCGGTTCGAGGACCTCGAGCGTCCTCGCGGATTCTCCGAGCGGCCCGGGCGTGTCGCGCTCGAACAGAACCCAGCGCACACCGAGTTCCGCGAGTGCGCGTCCGGATCCACCGTCGAGCAGAACCTGCTCGACCTGCTGTGCCCGCGATCCCTCGCCCGCGACGGTCCCGCCTGCCACCACCAGTTCGCCGGTCTGCAGGACATCGGCGGGCAGCAGGCGCGGCGCTGGATCGAGGATGGGTGCCTCGCCCGTGTAAGGGAACTTGCGGAACATGCCGGCGGGCAGGACGGCCACGTCGCCGTCCCGGTCCGCGGACACGTCGGTGGCCACGTGCTCCCACGACTGGGGGTACCGGACGGGGCGCAGCGCACCTCCCACACCCCAGACGAGGTCGGGCAGGGCGAGGAGTATGACGAGGATCGCCGCCACGGACCAGGTGGGCGGTCGGCGCATCACGGCGGCGGCCGCGGCCAGCGCATACAGCGGCGCGGCCAGTGCCACCCATTTCTGGGCGTCGCGGAGCAGCCCCGCGCCGGGCACGGTCTGAACTGCCCAACGGCCGAAGTCGAGACCCCAGGCCGTGGCACCGAGGGCAGGCAACGCCACGCCCATGAGCGCCAGCACCACGAGCGCGCCCACCACCGGGTGG
>NZ_JBAQEO010000416.1:0-6590 GCF_049286785.1 Rhodococcus sp. (in: high G+C Gram-positive bacteria)
GGACACGCGGGTCTCTTTCTGGTCGGGACGAGTTGGTCGCACTTCTCATCCTGCCGATAGAGACCCGCGCCCTCAGCTACCGACTCGCACCGATCGCGTCACCAACCTCATGAACCGCAACAACTAGCGAGCGTCAGCTTCCGAAGGGAAGGGTTCCCGGGGGGATCTGGTATCCACTGCTGCCGGCTGAGCCGCTGCCGAGCACACCGAGCATCCAGTTGAGCGCAAACGTGATCATCAAGGAACCTTTCCACAGCCATGTAATGAAAACCGCGCGGCATCCGGTGCCACGCGCACGTGCCACGGTAACGAGGGTGTGCGCGGCTGTCGACGTCAGAGCGCCTGAGCAGGAGGAATCTCCACCACTCTCCGGACCTCGGCTCCGGCAGCGGCCCGCGCGGCCAGGAAGTCGTCGACGATCTTCTCGCAGGCCTCGGGCCCGAGCGGTGTGAGCGTTGCGAGCCGGGTGAAGACGAGGGGCCCGACGAGTTGGGCCAAGGCCAGGTCGTAGTCGAATTCCCCGAGCTGTTCGACGGCTTCGGGAGTGGCGAAGATCTGGTCGAACGCCGCACGGTACTGCTCGACGATCGCCTGCCGCAGCGTCCGCAATTCCCGTTTGTCGGCCTGTTGCGCGGCCGAGTCCACTGCGCTGGCACTGGAGTAGTCCTCCAGTGCGGGCCCCATCCCCAACCAGCACATGGCTGTGACGTGCATGGGGACCTTCTCGATCAAGCGGCCCTGACTGACGAGCAACTCCACGAGCCGGTCGCGCAGATCCCCTTCCCGGGACACTGTGGGCGCCGGGGGAATGAGCCGGCCGAATGCGGCGGCGACCAGTTCCGTCCCGTTGTCGAAATGCCGGTAGAGCGTTGCGCGCGCCACCTTGGCGAGTGAGGTGACGGCGTCGATCGTGACGGCTTCCGTGCCGCCTTTCGCGAGCAGAGTCGTTGCCGCGTCGAGAAGACGCGCGCGCGAGCGCTGCCTGCGGGGATCCTGCTCGGTCATCTACGCCATCCGTTCCAGTCGCTACCCGGCAACTTGAGAACTACCAGTCTAGCAACGATACTGACAGTCTCATTTCTCCACGGAAGGACCACCGTGCATCCACGGGCAGAGGCATCACAGGACCAGACGAAGCAACCCGACAACGCGGGCTGGACTCTCCGGCAGATATGGATGCTGACGGTGTCGTGCTGCGCAGTAGCCCTCGTCGTGGCCGCGATGGCCGCACTCAACACCGCGCTGCCCGACCTGGCACGCGACACCGGGGCCACCCAGAGCCAGCTCACCTGGATCGTCGACGGTTACACCCTGACCCTGGCCGCCCTACTCCTGCCTGCCGGCGCGCTCGGCGATCGATACGGCCGGCGCGGGCTACTCGTGGTGGGACTGCTGATCTTCGGTGTCGCCACTGCGGTCCCCGTGATCAACGACGCACCCGAGTGGATCATCGGTTCGCGCGTGGTCGCGGGCATCGGCGCCGCCTTCGTGATGCCCGCGACGTTGTCGCTGCTCACCGCCGGTTTCTCGCTCGCCCAGCGTGGGCGGGCCGTCGGCATCTGGTCCGGCGTGGCCGGCTCGGGTGCCATCGCGGGTCTGCTGGTCTCGGGTGCACTTCTCGAGAAGTGGTCGTGGATCGCGATCTTCGTCAGCCTCGCGGCCGTCTCGGGACTCATACTCCTCGCCAGCTTCACCATCCCCTCGTCCAGGGACGGGGGCACGGCACCGCTCGACCTCCCGGGAACCGGGTTGATCGTGGCCTCCATCGGCCTGTTCGTCCTGGGAACGATCGAGGCACCGCAGCGCGGCTGGCTCGATCCCGCCGTCCTCGGTCTACTCGTCGGCGGACTCGTGGCCGCGGCCGCCTTCGCGTGGGTGGAACTGCGGACGGAGCACCCACTTCTCGACGTTCGCCTGTTCGGCAATCGCGCCTTCGGATCGGGATCGATGTCGTTGCTGATCCAGTTCCTGGCCACGCTCGGCCTTTTCTTCCTCGCCATCCAGTACCTGCAGCTGGTACTCGAATACTCACCTTTCGAGTCCGCGCTCGCGCTCGCACCCATCATGGCGCCGGTCGTGGCGATGTCCGCCGTCATGCCGCTGCTCATCCCGCGTGTCGGACTTCGTCCCTTACTCGCTCTCGGCGCCGCGCTCATCGGTGCAGGCATCTTCCTGATGGTCCGCCTCGACGCGTATTCGAGCTACGCGGAGATCTGCGTTCCGTTCATCGTGGTGGCCTTCGGTATCGGCCTGTGCACGGCACCCGCGACGACGGCGATCGTCCAGAACACTCCCGACGCGAAGCAGGGTGTCGCCTCGGCCGTCAACGACGCCGCCCGTGAGATCGGCTCTGCAATCGGAATCGCGCTTGCGGGTAGCATTCTGGCCGCCGGATACGGCCGGCACATCCAGCCGGCGGTCGATGCCGTCCCCGCGGCGGCCAAGGAACCGGTCTCCGGATCCCTGGCTGCCGCCCTGCACGTCGCTGATATCGCCGGGCCTCAGGGCGAGCAGTTGGCCACCTTTGCGCGGGAGGCGTTTCTGAAGGGCATGGACGAGGCGTCCATCGTTCTGGCCTGCGTTCTCATGGTCTCCGCGGTCCTGCTCGCAGTGTGGGCCCCGGGCCGGAAGCACCCGTCTGTTCGAGTCGAGGCCCCGCGCGAAACCGCAGACGTCGACTGACCCGCCCATTGCCCTTGCGGCGGTCATCCTTGTATCGTTCAGTATCAGTTACTGGACATAACAGTTACTTGACCGCACCGGCCACTGAACAAGGGGTAGTCATGACCGCATCGATCGTCGTCTCCGACCGCGAAGAGACCGCGCAGCGCTTGCTGGCGTCGTCGGCACGCAAGTCCTACGACCCGATGGTGGAGGTCGATTGGGAAGCGCCCGTCCCTGCCGACAAGTTCGGCCTCACCCCCGAGTGGAGCACGCTCTACGGCACCGCCCTGTGGGAGGAGATGACCGACGCCCAGAGGATCGAACTCACCAAGCACGAGGCAGCCAGCGTGTCGAGTGTCGGGCTGTGGTTCGAGATCCTGCTGATGCAGATGCTCCTGCGCGACGTCTACGGCCGTGACAAGCACTCGCGCCACGTGCAGTTCGCGCTCACCGAGGTTGGCGACGAGTGCCGGCACTCGGTGATGTTCGCCCGCGCCGGTGAGCGGCTGAACATGCCGAGCTACGGCCCCCATCCCGCGATCCACAAACTCGGGCGGATCTGGGGTGGATTCTTCCGGGGCGCGAATGCCTACGCCAGCGTGATGGCGGCCGAGGAGATCCTCGACATGATGCAGCGCGACTTCATGAAAGATGAGCGCGTGCAACCGGTTACCCGCACGGTCAGCAAGATCCACGTGCTCGAAGAGGCCCGGCACATTCGCTTCGCGCGAGAAGAAGTGGGCCGGCGCCTTCAAGGAGCGAGTTGGATGCGGCTGCAGATCGAGCGTCTCAACACCGCCGTCGTCGTGTACTTCGTGATGAAGAGCATGATCCGCAAGGACGTGTACGCGAATGCCGGCCTCGATCCCGAGCGCGCCGTGGCCGAGGCGAAGCGCAATCAGCACTACAAGGACACTGTCCGCACGTCGGGTTCCAAGCTGATGCAGTTCCTCGACGGCGTCGGCCTCGTCGGCGGCCCGTCGAAGCGCCTCTACAAGCGAGTGAATCTGCTGTGAACTAGCGCACCTTCGGCGTCTTGCGGGTACTGACGGCAATGCGGTTCCACGCATTGATCGTCAGTACCAGCGAGATGAGCTGGGCCAGTTCGGATTCCTCGAAATAGTCCGCAGCCTCGTCGTACACGGAGTCGGGAACGAATCCGTCGGCCAGAACGGTGATCGATTCCGCCAACGCGAGAGCGGCGCGTTCCTTGTCGGTGTAGAGGCCGTGTGCCTCTTCCCAGGCATTCAGGAGATACAGCTTCTGTTCACTCACCCCGATCGTGCGGGCGTCGGCGGTATGCATGTCGATGCACCAGGCGCAGTGATTGGTCTGTGAGCACCTCGTCAGGACCAGTTCGACGAGTTCGGGATCGAGGCCCTGCCGTGCGGCAGCGTCGAGAGCGATCATGGCCTTGTAGACGGCGGGGGCCTTGCGTGCGAGATCAACGCGGGTCTTGCGCTCTGTAATGGTCATACAAGAACGCTAGGCCCGAAATAGCCCATATCCATGGTTCAATTCGACAATGGAATCTTGGGCCAATTCCGGCCTGGGCCGCGACCTCCACCTGGATCCGGCCGGCGTCGGAGACACGCGACCGTCAGGGGTGCGCGCGACCCTCGTCCATTCGCTCCGAGAGGCAGTGCGGACCGGTCGCCTGCACGCAGGCACCGCACTTCCACCGTCACGCACGCTGGCCGCCGATCTCGGGATCGCCCGCAACACCGTCGCGGACGCGTACGCGGAACTCGTGGCGGAAGGCTGGCTCACCGCCCGCCAGGGCTCGGGCACCCGCGTAGCCGACCGAGTGGGCGAACCTCTCGGCAGGCGTCCGGCCAGGCCGAGCACACCGTCCCGGCCCGCGTACAGCCTGATGCCCGGCTCACCCGATGTCGCGGAGTTTCCCCGGAACGCGTGGACGGCGTCGGTGCGTCGCGCCCTCACCGCCGCACCCCATGACGCCTTCGGACCCGGTGATCCGCGCGGTCGGATCGAGCTGCGTTCGGTGCTGGCCGAATACCTTTCGCGGGCAAGAGGAGTGCGGGCCGACCCGGATCACATCGTGGTGAGCGCGAGTTCCGGCCACGGACTGTGGTTGCTTGCGCGCGCTCTGCAGTCTCCGATCTCGCCGGGCCGGATCGCGGTCGCGGTCGCGGCATACGGACTGCACCTGCACCGCGAACTCCTGCAGGATGCCGGAGTCGTCACCGTTCCCACCGAACTCGACGGCCGCGGCGCACAGGTTCCGCACGCACGCCAGCCGGGATTCGCGGCGGCACTGCTCACACCCGCACATCAGTTTCCCACCGGGGGTCCGTTGCATCCAGGCCGGAGAACGGCTTTCGCCGACTGGGCGCGCACCACCGGCGCCGTCGTGATCGAGGACGATTACGACGGCGAGTTCAGGTACGACCGGCAGCCCGTCGGCGCCCTGCAAAGCCTCGCCCCCGATCAGGTGGCGTATCTCGGTACCGTGAGCAAGTCTCTGTCCCCCGCTGTGAGAGTAGGCTGGATGGTCTTGCCCGAGCGCTTGATCGAGCGCGTACTCGCGGTGAAGGGCAGCTACGAGAGATGGGTCAGCGCAACGGATCAGCTCACGCTGGCCGATTTCATCGAAAGTGGCGCCTTCGACAAGCACGTTCGCAGAATGCGCACGCTGTATCGCCGCAGACGCGATGCACTGGTCTCGACACTCGCCGAGCGAGTCCCCCACATACGTGTCACCGGGATCGCCGCCGGGCTGCACGTGGTTCTCGAACTTCCCACGGGCACGGAGGCGGCGACAGTGAATCGCGCCGCCGCCCTGGGCCTGGCCGTCGTGGGCCTGAACACGTTCCGGCATCCGGGCGCGACCAGCACCCGCCCCGATGGCCTCGTTGTCGGGTACAGCACGCCGTCGACTGCCCGTTTCGCCGCCACCCTCGACGCACTGTGCCGGGCCCTGCCCCGTCCGTGAATTTCCTATAGGACTAGTCGGAATGCGTGTCGTCCGGTTACAGTCTCACCCGTGACCGAATCCGGAGCGATCGACAAAGGCGAGCTGCTGACGCGGCGGCGCCATGTCGACTACGCACAGGTCTGTACGTCAGGGTGTCCGATTTTCTGATCGGACCTGCCGCGACGTGACATTTTCACGCCGCGATTCCTGATTGCCCACATCCCTGATCGAGGATCCCTTTCATGACCACCGCATCTGTCACACACCTGACCTCTGTCATCACCGCCACCCAAGACGCAGTCGTGCAGGACGCCGCCAACGCCCAGGTCGTCTTCCGTGCGTCGGCGCGGGCTCACGACGCCGTCGCCAGCACGATCACGCTCGGCAAGTTCAGCGTCGAGGTCGACGAACCGCCGGCACTCGGCGGCGAGAGCACTGCGGCCAACCCTGTGGAGTACTATCTGGCCTCCCTGTTGTCCTGCCAGGTGGTCACCTACCGATTCTGGGCGGAGAAGCTCGGGATTCGTGTCGACGACATCTCCGCGCGCGCCGAGGGCGATCTCGACGTGCGGGGCTTCTTCGGATTCGACGATTCCGTGCGCCCCGGCTTCGGCGAGGTACGGGTGGTCGTCACGATCACCGGGCCGGAGTCGCAGGAACGCTACGTCGATCTCCAGGAGGCCGTCGACGCCCACTGCCCCGTGCTCGATCTGACCCGCAATCAGACCCCGGTCCAGACCGTGGTCGAATCTCGTTCCGGCAACAACTGATTCACCGCATCCACCTCACCGAATTTGGAGTACACATCTCGTGACCGAGAGCATCGATCCCAGCGTCAACTGGTCTTTCGAGACCAAGCAGATCCACGCCGGGCAGACGTCCGACGCGACCACCCGGGCGCGGGCACTGCCGATCTACCAGACCACGTCCTACACGTTCGACAGCACCGATCACGCGGCCGCACTGTTCGGCCTCACCGAACCGGGCA
>NZ_JBAQEO010000417.1:0-3264 GCF_049286785.1 Rhodococcus sp. (in: high G+C Gram-positive bacteria)
GGCTAAGGGCTACCCCTACGCGGCCAAACGTCCTCCGTCAGGAACCGACTACTACGAGACGTTCAATCGGCAGAACGTCACGCTCGTGGACATCAGCAACGATCCTATCGAGGAGATCACTCCCACGGGACTTCGAACCACGAGCAGAGAGCTCGAGTTCGACGCCATCGTCTTTGCAACAGGATTCGATTCCTCGACCGGAGCACTGCTGCGGATGGAGATCGAAGGACGCGACGGCTTGACTCTCAGCGAGAAGTGGAAAGAAGCTCCCCTCACCAACTTCGGGTTGAGCACTGCCGGATTCCCCAATCTTTTCATGATCATGGGTCCACAAACCCCGTTCGCCAATATTCCGACGTGCATCGAGGAGAACGTCGACTGGATCGCCTCCTGCATCCAGCACATGCAGAAGACCGGGGCCACTACATGTGAGAGCACGGATGAGGGGGAACAGCGATGGACGAGCCACTCGCAAGATGTTGCAGGCCTCCTTGTGCCCACCAAGAACGAGACGGTTTCGACGTGGTACAACGGCGGCAACGTCGAAGGTAAGAACCGCGCCGTTGCGGTCTACTTCGGAGGTGCAAACGAGTACTTCCGGGCGACTCGGGAGTCTGTGGAGAACGGTTACGAAGGGTTCGTTCTTCGCTGACAGATAACCCTGGCCAGGGCGCTCGAACGCGATATCGTCTGCCGGTTACCGGCAGTCCTGTTCCGCTGCCGCCGAGCCTGTTCGGAATACATCCGGACGATCCGTGTGACGACTCGCGGAGGCAAGGTGAACGGGCGCCCCGGCCGGGTATCGCCCCGATCCAACAATTGAAGACAACTGCTGCGGGAGCGCCTCACGGACAGGCGCGCGACCATCACGCCGGCCACCGGCATAAGAACGCAACAACCATTGGGCGGACCGTGACGCTTCATACATCCTGAAACATATCGGGCAGATTTGGCCCAGCAATTTAAGCTTTCTCGAACACGGCCTCACAGGACCGACCGGCGCATCGGGAAGCATGAAGGATGCGAAAGCCGGTGAACCTGCCGGTATCGACCGGACAATAGAAGGTCGTTGGGAACTGGTAAAGAGGCCAAAGATGTCGATCATATTTCGGTTCCGGCTGCGACGGCTACATCGTTGACGTGCGAGTATCCGGTAGGTCACCGGGCTGTAGGCCCCGGCGGTGGGCCGGACGTCTCTATCGAGATCTTCGGTCAGTAGTTCGAAGAGGACAGATCGATTCCAAGCGCCCGGATCTTGCGGTAGAGCGTCGATCGAGCTAGCCCGAGGCTATCGGCAGCAACTCGTTTGTTCCCGCGCGCTTTCTGAAGAGCGTCCAGTATGGCCTTGGCTTCGATATGTTCCAGGCCGACCAGGTCTCGACGCCCTGCGTCTGCACGCAGTCTCGGAGGTAGATCAACAGCGCTGATCGTAGGGTGTCGGTGTCTTGCGAGAATCTCCCGAACCACGGCGTCGATGGAGGCGACGTTTCGGCTCCAGTTGATCCGGCTGAGTGTCTGTACGGCGTCCGGCAACCACCGGACCGATCGAGCCGCTGGTAGGTGCCTCATCGTCAACGCGTCAAGGATGAGAGGGAGGTCCTGGAGTCTTTGGGACAGCGGCGGAACTTCGAGCACGACATCGAACCACTCGGCGATCGGAGAACGATCTTCGTGGGGGGCCACTTCCCTCATGGTTGCGTTTACTTGTATTCCGCTGCAAGTAAATTCATCCAGCAGGCAAACCACGACATGTGCCTCGGCCTCGTTCAGGTGATCCAGTCGTCGCAGTATGAGCTCCGGCGCTCCGGCGGAGCCCATTCTGCGAACATTGTCGAGCCAGCGCTCGAACGGCTCATTCGTCAAGGATTTGGCTTCGACGACGACTGCACGGTTACCGGCCAGGGCAGATGCGACAGCGAACTTGCCGACGCCGGCGTCACCTACAAGCAGTTTTGGACGTTGCCGGAATTCGGCTACTTCATGACACAGTCTGCGCCATGCGTCACTGGTTCCAACTAATCCCCGAATGGGTGCAGCGCCGTATCCCTTCGGTAGGAGCGAAGCTGTGCACGTCGGCTCGGGCTTTACTAGGAGAACTGCGCCCACTGGACGGGTACCGTCGAATACCTTGCGTACTTTGACAACGGCAGGGGTGCCGTCGCCGAGGGACACAGTCGAATCTTGCTCTGTCGAACTGTGCAGAACGGTCGAAGCGTGCTCCCACAGCAGCGCTTGGTCGACCGAGCTGAACCTGCGGGCCGCCGCGGCGTTGCTGATCACGGTCTGGTCGTCCAGGCAAATGACAGGATGGCGAGTGTCGCGGTTTTCGGCGAGGTAGGCAGACATAAGCATTTGCTCGCGTCGGGAGGCCACGTTCAGAAGGGCGCGCTCGATCTCAAGAGCGAGGTCGGTCACCCATGTTTGTAGGATGGGGCTGGTATCGCGGAAGCGTACGGTGACGTTGAGTGTGCCTACCAGTCTACGAGTGATGGGGTGACGAATCGGCGCCCCGGCGCACGTGAAGTCCAGCAGTTCTTCTGAGAAATGCTCGGGCCCGGCAACGGTAGCGCTTCGACCGGTCTCGAGGACGATGCCGCTGCTGTTTGTGCCCACGGTGGCTTCGCCCCATCTGTAGTCGGGAGCGATGCACTGAGAATCCAGGATGGAGGCGAAACCCCTGTCTTCCACCCACCGGCGCAACAGTCGGCCGGAAGAATCTGTCATCGCCAGGCTACAGCTCGACTGGGAAAGAGCGGCCCTGCGGTGCTCAACGATTTCGCCTGCGACCTGACGAAGTTGCACGTTGGTGTCGTCGCAGCTGACGAGAGAAGGGGCACAGCGATCGGGGCCCAGGCCGTACATCAGCGAGCGCCGCCAGGACTCCACAATTTGCGGACGCACTCCAGAGACGGCCGTCAGGCCGCCGGGTGTCGATAGCGCGCGTTCTCTGGCCGCAAGTATTAGTTGGCGCCCTCCGTTGTCTCCCACCGTGCTCCTTTCGGGGATGCATGGATCTACGCCATACGGCTCGTCTGTGAGCTGAGTCACCCATAGCCTAGTGCTACTGACGTACTTGTCAATAGGTCGCGTTTTGGGGCTCTCCTCTTCGGTTTCTCTGCCTGCACCCGCGCACCTCTCGAAGTCGGCTGGGACGAACAATCGGTGAGGGCGCTGCGTGCGGCGTGCGCTTACAAGTCCCGGCGCGGCCCTCGACCTGGTGTGGGGACGACTCACCGATGCGGTGTTGCAGTTGATCGGTGATGC
>NZ_JBAQEO010000418.1:0-3971 GCF_049286785.1 Rhodococcus sp. (in: high G+C Gram-positive bacteria)
GTGCACGGCGGCGCGGGCCGCGGCATGTGCCAAGCGGAACTCGAGTACCCGCCGGGTCGGCAACGCATCCCCCGTACGCCCGAGCCCGATGCGCGCCTGGGTGGTGGCGCGCAGTTCGGCCCAGAACTCCTGTGTCGCCGGATCGCTCATCGTGCTCCCGTCAGCGCGCGCAGGGGTGATGCCCCGACATCGACGGCCAGTACCCGCCCCGACTCGTCGACCATGCCCAGACCCTGCATCCACTTCTCGAACTCCGGGGCGGGCCTGAGCCCGAGCACCTGCCGGACGTAGAGGACATCGTGGAACGACAGACTCTGATACCCCAGCATCACGTCGTCCGCTCCCGGCACCGCGATGACAAATGCCGCGCCCGCCACCCCGAGCAGAGTGAGCAGCGTGTCCATGTCGTCCTGGTCTGCCTCCGCGTGGTTGGTGTAGCAGACGTCGACACCCATGGGGAGGCCGAGCAGTTTGCCGCAGAAGTGGTCTTCGAGACCAGCCCTGATGATTTGCTTGCCGTCGTACAGGTACTCGGGGCCGATGAAGCCGACCACCGTGTTGATCAGCAACGGTTCCAGATCGCGGGCCACCCCGTACGCCCGCGTCTCCAGGGTCTGCTGGTCCACCGCCCGGCCGCCCGTACCGAGATGCGCCCCGGCGCTGAGTGCCGAGCCCTGCCCGGTTTCCAGGTACATGACGTTGTTGCCGACGGTGCCGCGCTCGAGTGACCGGCCCGCGTCGTTGGCTTCCCGGAGTAGCGAGATATCGACTCCGAAGCCGGAATTGGCACCTTCGGTTCCGGCGATCGACTGGAACACGAGGTCGACGGGAACACCCGATTCGATCAGCCCCATCGTGGTGGTGACATGCGACAGCACACACGACTGAGCCGGAATGTCGAAACGTTGACGGATGTCGTCGAGCAGATGCAGCAGGTCTGCGGTGGCCTGCGGTGAATCCGTGGCGGGGTTGATGCCGATGACGGCGTCGCCGCATCCGAGGAGCAACCCGTCCAGCGTGGCGGCGGCGATGCCACGCGGATCATCTGTGGGGTGGTTGGGCTGCAGACGTGTCGCAAGACGTCCGGGAACACCGACGGTCGTTCGAAATGCCGAGGTGACGGTGACCGCTCGCGCGACGGCGATCAGGTCCTGGTTCCGCATGATCTTGCTGACCGCTGCCACCATCTCGGGGGTGAGCCCCGGTGCGACGCGGCGGAGGGTCTCGGCCGCGCTGTCACCCGCCGCCACCTCGAGCAGCCAGTCGCGGAAATCACCGACCGTGAGATGAGAGATCTCACCGAAAGCCGTTCGATCATGCGTATCGATGATGAGCCGGGTGACCTCGTCGTCCTCGTAGGGAACGAGCAGTTCGTTCAGGAAGGTTTCGAGCGGGACGTCGGCCAACACCCATTGCGCCGCAGCCCTTTCGGCATCCGACGACGCAGCGCACCCGGCGAGTTCGTCCCCGCTCCGCAGCGGAGTCGCCTTCGCCATCAGATCGACGAGACCGGCGAAGGTGTACCCGACACCTGCCACCTGCTGGCTGTATGTGGTCACTTCACCTCTTCCTCCGCCTCTGCAAGAACAGCGAACTCCTCGTCGGGCGAATTGGCAACGAGATGGTGGCGGCTGTAGATCCCGAAGTAGGCCATGAACGCCCCGAAGGCGACGAACGTCCACAGTGCCGCGACCGGATCGACGAGGAAGGTGGCGATCACGGCGGCCGCGGCGATCACGAGCGCGAACGACGTGGTGACCACCCCACCGGGTGTGCGGTAGGGGCGGTGCATCTCGGGCTCGCGCTTACGGAGCACGATGTGGCTGACCATCATCAGCACATAGCTGACGGCCGCGCCGAACACGGCCATGTTCAGCAGCATCGCGCCCTCACCGGTGAGCGAGAGGATGAAGCCGACGACACCCGGCACGACGAGGGCCAGGGTCGGCGCCTTCCGGGTGTTGGTGACAGACAGGTTCTTCGGCAGGTACCCGGCCCGCGAAAGCGCGAACGTCTGACGCGAGTAGGCATACATGATCGAGAAGAAGCTCGCCACCAGGCCGGCCAGGCCGATGTAGTTGACCACCTTGGCGGCAGAACCGTCGCCGAGCGCCTCGACCAGGGGGTTCCCGGACGTCGACAGGCCCTCTGCGCCCATCGCACCGGTCGCGAGGAACAACACGGCGGCGCCGGTCACGATGAGCAGCAGCATCGAGATGATAATGCCGCGCGGCACATTCTTCTCCGGTTCACGGGCCTCTTCCGCGGCAAGCGGCACTCCCTCGACAGCGAGGAAGAACCAGATGGCGAACGGCACCGCGGCCCAGATACCGAACAGGCCGAAGGGCAGGAAGTCCGACGCGCCCGCCGCATCGGTGGGGGCGATATCGGTGAGATTGCCGGCGTCGAACAGTCCGATGGCCGAGATCGCGAAGATCACGAGACCGACGAGGGCGATGCCGGTGATGACGAACATGGCTTTGAGTGCTTCACCCGCACCGGTCAGATGGATGCCGATGAAGATGGCGTAGACGGCGAGGTACACCCACCAGCCGTCGGTGATGCCGAACAGATCCAGTGATTCGACATAGCTGCCGATGAAGGTGGCGATCGCCGCGGGTGCAATGGAATATTCGATGAGAATCGCTGTGCCCGTGGCAAATCCACCCCACGGACCGAGCGCCCGGCGAGCAAAGGTGTAACCCCCACCCGCGGCGGGAAGCGCAGAGGACAACTCGGCCATGCCCAGGACCATCGCCAAGTACATGCCGGCGATCACGACACCCGCGATCAGCAGGCCACCGAAGCCGCCCTCGGCGAGGCCGTTGTTCCACCCGGCGTAATCACCGGAGATCACATAGCTCACGCCGAGACCGGCAAGCAGGACCCAGCCCGCCGTACCCTTCCGCAGGGTGCGTTTTTCGAGGTAGCTGCGACCCTCCTCATGGAAGTCCGCACCCTCGTAGTGCGTTTCGTGAACGCCCACGCCTGTCTCGGAGTTGTCGGATGGTTCTACGAGCGACATTCTTGTCCCCTACATTGATCCGGCAGGTCGAAGCGAACCTTAAGCGCGATTTGTGCTGACCGTGTCAGCGGAACGTGTCCACCGCGTTAAGTGGTGAGCTGTCAACGCGACTGTGCGCCGACACCGCCACCCGGGACGGGGCATGCGTCGACCGCTTCCGCGACCACCTGTGGTTCGGCGGTGGGCGCGGGCCGTTCGCCCTGCTCCCACCGTTCGCCCACGATGACGTCCTCCGCAGCGAGGAGGGTGTTCTCTTCCGGAGTGAACGCGCGTGCGCGACTGAGGAAGCGCATGCCTTCCGGGCTTTCGAGACTGAATCCCGAACCGCGTCCGGGAACCACGTCGAGCACCAACTGCGTGTGTTTCCACGCCTCGAACTGCGAGCCGGAGATCCAGACGGGCACGGCGTCGGCACCCTCGGGCCGGGAAGTTCCGGTCTCGCCGACCCCGAGCCGCAGATCGAGAACGCCGAGCAGCACGTCCCGGTCACCGACGATGAACTCACCGTCCGGATAGCACATCGGCGCGGAGCCGTCGCAGCATCCGCCGGACTGATGCATCATCAGCGCCCCGTGGGTACTGCCGAGGCGGCGGAGAAGATCCACCGCCCCGGCAGTTGCCTTCAGGCGCGCGGGCGCCCGAACGACATCCATCAGAAGAAGCCCTGAGCCTTCGCCGCGTAGCTGACCAGCAGGTTCTTGGTCTGCTGGTAGTGCTCGAGCATCATCAGGTGATTCTCACGGCCGATACCGGACTGCTTGTAGCCACCGAATGCCGCGTGCGCCGGGTACTGGTGGTACGTGTTGGTCCACACCCGTCCCGCCTGGATGTCGCGACCCGCACGGTAGGCGACGCCACCGTCCCGCGACCAGACCCCGGCGCCGAGGCCGTACAGCGTGTCGTTGGCGATCTCGATGGCCTGGTCGTAGTCCTTGAACGACGTGAC
>NZ_JBAQEO010000419.1:0-1913 GCF_049286785.1 Rhodococcus sp. (in: high G+C Gram-positive bacteria)
CGAGAGCATTGGTCTCGGGCCGATTGACGGTGACCGCCGTGGCCGTCTCGGTCATTCCGTAGCAGTTCAGAATGTGGGTGCCGAAGCCAGCGAAGAATCCTGCGGTCGTGTCGTCGAGCGAGGCTCCGCCCGAGATGACGTGCTGCAAGCGTCCGCCCAGCATGTCGGTCACCGGCCCGCTCGGCCACTGTCCACCCGATTCGCTGCGCAAGCAGGCAAGGCCCCGCTCGACGGCGGATTGCTCGAGTTCTGGCGTGAGCAGGGGACGCGCGGCCTTGCGTATCTTCTCCAACGCATAGGGAACGAGTGCGAGAAAAGTCGGCTGCACCGTGGGAAGCACCGGGACCAGGTCCGGAATTCCGGCCAGCAGGTGTGTTCGGGTCCCCCCGACGAGGCACGCGAACAGAATGGTCTGTCCGAAGACGTGTGCCAGCGGCAGCGCGTGCGCGGTGACGGCCTGACCGGTCTCGTCTCCGCCGAACATCGTGCCGGTCTGTAAGACGGTATTTGCCGCGGACGCGTACATGTTCCGATGGGCGAGGACACAACCCTTGGCCGGCCCCGTCGTACCACTCGTATAGACGATCATCGCGGGGTCATCCGCATGCACTGCGGCCATCCGCCGCTCCAGTTCGGGGTGCTCCGGGTCCGACGTCCACCCGGTCATTTCCGTAAACGTCCAACTGACCGGGGCGCCCGCCGACCGGAGCCGCACGGTGTCGGCCGGCGCCTCTGCCGCGAAGTGCACCGCACCGGAGTCGGCGACGATGTGCCGTATCTGGTGGGCGGACGAGGTGGGATAGACCGGAACGACGATGGCGCCGATCGCCAGTGCGGCCAGATCGATCACCGCCCAGTCGAGACCCGTCCTTCCGAGCACGGCGATCCGGTCGCCCTTGTGCACACCGCGGTCGATGAGCGACCCCGCCATCGTCCGACTGCGTACGTCGAGCGCTGCGCACGTCAGGGTGTCACCCGAAATACCGGCGCACAACGACATCCGATCGGGTGCGGCGGCCGCCGCACGGCGCACCACCGAATAAAGCCCCGATTCCCCGCATAATTCGAGTCCGTTGCCGGTAAAAGAAGTACGATTCATGAATTGAATTATTCGGCGAACAACACCGGTCGGCAACGACTATAAAACGAATAGCCGAGCGGAAATTCCTATCGCAATGGTCAAATTGCGGCCAGCGTTCCCTCATTACGATCTACATCATCCTGGTGCTCGATACAGTCGAGAAAGGAAAATACCGCGGGATTCACCTCAATGCTTCGCCACACCGCATACAAATCGATGGTCGGAACCGGATCGAAAAGCTTCACCGCCACCGAGTTGGCCCCCATCACGCCCAATCCGACCGAGGTCGCTCGCGGTAGTGACGCGAAACCGACCATCGGCCTGACGGACACCATGTGCGCAGTCGCCCCCGGATCGTCTGCCGTCTGAGCAACATCGAGTGCAATCCTGCTGTCCGACGCCGCAGTGAAGATGGAGTCGTACATCGCGGGACATTGGTCACGCGAGAACATCACACACGGCTGATTCGCCAGCTCCGCGAACGGTACTCCTGGTCTTCCCGCCCAGCTGTGACCCTTCCCGACGACGGCGACCAGAGGAATGTTCCGCAGGACGAGCCGATACCGGAAGTCTGCGGTACGGGGGTGCCCGTACACCAACGCCACATCCAGCGCGCCGCCGGCGAGGTCGGCGAGCTGAGGTCCGGTTCGTTTCTCCCACAACGAGAGCACGACATCCGGATGTACAGCACTCATCCTGGCCAGCGCCGACGGCAGGACGTAGCGGCTGGCCGGAAGGTTGTATCCGATGTTCAGTGATCCGGCGCGGCCGTCCGCCGTCGCCTTCGCGACGCGAGAGGCCTTCTCCATCTGCAGAACGATCAGGCGCGCCT
>NZ_JBAQEO010000420.1:0-3172 GCF_049286785.1 Rhodococcus sp. (in: high G+C Gram-positive bacteria)
TGTGGACAACACACCCGGCCACCTGATCGCCGGCCGCCGCTCGTCGGGCGACGGCGGAGTCGAGGGCGTCGACAGCGAGCCGAGCCTTCATTCGAGAGTCGATCGAGTAGCCCACGATGCGATTCGAGTACACGTCCTTGATCGCACACATGTAGAGCTTGCCTTCCCCGGTGTGATGCTCAGTGATATCGGTGAGCCACAACAGATTCTGTCGGTCCGCGGTGAAGTTCCGGGCGACGAGATCGTCGTGGACAGGCGGTCCGGAACGGGCATTCTTGGTGCCGCGTTGCTTGCCGAACGAGCTCCACCACTTGTTCGCCGAGCAGATCCGCCATGCGGTCCTCGGTGCCATCTTCTGGCCGGCCTCGGCGGCTTCGTCGACGAGGAACCGGTATCCGAACTCCGGGTCGTCGCGGTGAGCGTCGAAGAGGGCATTGGCTCGATACGCCTCATCAAGTTCGGCACCGGTCACCGGATCGGCGAGCCACCGATAGTAGGGCTGGCGAGCGATCTTCAATACCCGGCACGTCACCGCGACGGGGATTCCCTCAGCGGCCAACTCACGGACGAGCGGATACATCATTTTCCCGGCAGGTTCGCCTGCGACAGATAGGCCGCGGCGCGGCGCAACACTTCGTTCTCCTGCTCGAGCAGCCGGATACGTTTCCGCGCTTCACGCAGCTCGGCGTTCTCGCTCGCGGTGGTTCCCGGCTTGACGCCGTCCTCGACGTCGGCGGCCTTCATCCAGTTTGTCAGGCAGGACTCGCTGATCCCGAAATCGGCAGCGATCTGTTTCAGCTGCTGACCGGGCTCTCGTTTGCGAGCCACGCGGACGACGTCGTCACGGAACTCCTTGGGATACGGCTTCGGCACGGGTACATCCTTCCAGCAGCGCCTTCCGGCACCGCAGATCAGATGTCACCTATTCGTGCAGCAGTCCCCCGGTCTCGTCAGTCACAAACGTTGCAGTTGTAGTTGCAGTAGTAAAGGACACATCGCCACCGTTCTCGCCAGGACATTCGTACGGATCAACGAACTGATCGATCCTGTGATCTTCACTTTCACTTCGCGTGCAACATACGTGTCAAATCGAACCCACTGCGCGTCAAGACCATTGGTTACCGGACAGTGTGACTCACGGAGGATCTCGCCAGCAAAGGATTTGTTGTGGGCTTACACCACCACCCCGGGGTGTGAGGGATTTCTGCCTATTCAGAAACGGCAGTCGGACGGTGGTCTCATTGCTACTGGTCTGAGGTGCGTGCAATCTCGCGCGCGAGACGTTCGAGGCGAGGCCCCGCCACCTATACTGGAGGTGTAGGAGAACCCCGACCCGATTCTGCTGGGAAGTTTTCAGCGGAGCGCAAGGGTGTGAACACGATGACAGAATGTCCACCCCTGGTGGCACTGAAGGACACGCAGACCGCGCGCGAACATTTCCTGTGCTTCGATCACCAAACCAACAGTCCCGTGCGGGAAAGCATTCTTGTGTCGTGGCAACGATCGCAAGCGTTGAGAGTGCAAGCTGATCACTTCGACCCGCCTTTCGTGCGTCGACCGGATCTGGACAACCCCCTGGCCGTGGCCGCTGCGCCGGTGCTGCGGCATTTAGCAGACGGACTAGCGGACGAACCAGTCAGCGTGATCTTGACCTCAGCTGACGGTGTGGTGCTCAGCAGAACCGTCCTCAGTCGGTTCCTGTACAAGACGCTCGATGGCGTCCAACTCGTCCCCGGATACAGTTACGCAGAACAATTCGCGGGCACCAACGGGATCGGTACGGCGCTCGCAACCCGCAAACCCGCATTGGTAAGGGGTGCGGAACACTACGCCGAGCGCCTCGACCGTTTGACGTGCGCCGGCTCCCCAATCATCCACCCAATCTCCGGCGCGCTTCTCGGCGCTCTGGACCTGACCGGTTTGCTCGACAACGGCGGGGAACCTCTTCTCACCATGTTGGCCAGATCCGCAACATACGAGATCGAGCGTCGGATACTCGCCATGCAATCGTGGGGCGAGGTCGAGATCTCACGCCTCTTCACACGACGTTTGCAGGGCCATAGCTTGCGCGCCGGCGCCCTCGCGACACCACTCGCTGTCGAGGGCCCGGCCCGGGATGCGCTAATACTTCCGCCGGAAGGGTTCACCTCCCCCAGCCATCAGCCAACGATCCAGCAGTATTCCGCATCCCCAGTGCACGTCAACTCTGCTGTCCGCTGGCGTTGCTCGGCGGGGCCTCCTCCCGTCGGGCCTCCAACAAGGTCCAACACCTTCGCGGCGGCGGCTACGTCGGGCGATTCGACAGACTGACGTACGGTCGCACCCCCTCCACCGCGGCACCACCACTCAGTTCGACATCGCCCTGGATCGATCACGGACTGCTCTCGTCGACGCTTGACCAGCGTGCTCGGAACGTAACATCCTTGCCAGAAACGTCGACCAACCTGACACTCCCCATATTGAGGGCGGGGCCTCCACCTGTTCCTCGGGGACCTGCACAACATGGCCAACACGCAAACTTCGATGAAGAAGGGCCGCAGCACCTGAGATTCCCCCGCTTCTCCGGAGACTTTCTATCTGGCTCCGACGAGCTCGGGTTCGATGATATCTGCCTCCTGTCCGTCTGGTCGGTCGTAGTAGGCGCGTTCGTATTCGTCGGATGACAGTCCGCGCAGGCCGGCCTGAATCCTGCGCGGCTTGTACCAACCATCGATGTAGCGGAACAACGCCGCCTCCGCCTCGGCTCTGGTGGCGAATATTCTTGCGGGCCAGTAGATAAGCTCGATCTTGAGTGTCGACCGCAGGTTGTCGGCGAGCGCATTGTCGAAGCTGTCCCCGATGCTTCCGGTGGACGGGGCGATGCCCGCGTCGACGAGCCGCTGGGTGAACCGAACCGCCGTAAATTGACGGCCCTTGTCGCTGTGGAAAATCAACTCCCCGCCCGGACATCGCGGGAGAACAGGGCACAGTCGAGCGCCGAGAGCACCAGGTCGGTGTCCGCCCGCGGGCCGGATCGCCAGCCGACCACCTTGTTCGAGAACGCGTCGCGCACACTCGCCAACCACAACACCCCCTCCCCGGTGAGGATCCGCGTCAGGTCGGCCACCCACTTGGTGTTGGGCGCGGTCGCCCGGCCGCGTCGAGCAACCGGTTGCGTGAGCGTGCCAGCCGC
>NZ_JBAQEO010000421.1:0-5302 GCF_049286785.1 Rhodococcus sp. (in: high G+C Gram-positive bacteria)
GCTCGGGTCGGGGCTTGGGGTCGTCGCGCCGCACGGGTGAGGGCAGGACGACGGTCTTCAGTGCCTCGCGGAGGTTGCCGACGATGCGTTCCCAGCCGTCGGCCCGGGAATCGGACGTGTCGGCCTGGGCGGGCTGGTCGTGCGCGCGGAACTCGGCGGCGTCGCGGCGCAACTGGTCGATCCAGTCTGTACCCGTGTGCAGCAAGGTGAGGATCTTGTCGCGGTCGTGACCGCACACTTCGGCGACGATCGCGGGATCGGTGGCGCCGGCGCACTCCGGATCGAGATGGAACAGCGTCAGGAGTTCCTTGGGCAGCTCGGCGACAGCCATCGGGGTTTCGGTACCGGGCGCGGAATCGGTCTCGGCCTCGGCGTCCGACTCGTCCGCGACGTCTCGGCCGAAGAACAGCTCCCCGCCGAACCGCGTCGCGAAATCGGCGTCGACGGTGCGCAGGAACTCCGAGAACACCTTGCAACTCTCGGTGAGGTGCTGGGGAACCAGCGGGTTGCCCGATACCTCCAGGAACGCAGACAGGCGATCATCGACCAGCACGAACTTGATGCGCGACCAGGCCCGGTTGAGATCAGCGGTGACCTCGGCGGCACGGGTGCGGTCGCTGATGTCGTGTACGAGGGGTGCAAACAACTGGATGTCCATCGAATCCGCCAGGGGCCCGACGAACAGGATCGCGTTGCCCATGCGGATCGGGACGTCGCCGTCGGGATCGCGCTGGGGTAGCAGGCCGAGCAGTGGAACCAGCGACAGCGTGATCAGTTCGTGTAGGTGCTCCACATCTCGCGGCACGATCGCCGCGGCGGGATCGAGGTGCGTCACCAGCGGTGGGCGAACGGCAATCGGATCGAACCCCGCCGACGGATCGGTGCCGGAGGTCTCGGTGCTCAGGAACGCCGGATGGGTGATGCCCCACACGTCACGGAAGACAGCCACGGTCATGGCCGCCAGCTGATCGACCCACGACTGCTTCTTGTCGACGTAGAAGGCGGGGGAGCCGGCATCGCCCTCGTCGTCAGGGCCGCGGGTAGGACGGTTCCATCCGAGTTCCGTCAGATACGTCTGCTCGGCCTCGGTCAGCGCACGGTCGGGATGGAGGTAGTGATTGGACGGCACCTCGCAGCGCACCGTGTCGCCGTCCCAGACGACGAACTGGATGCAGGGCATGAGGCCTTCGGATTCGTCCAGCTCCTCGAATCCGCTTTCGAGAACCAGCAGATCTTCATTCTGCATCGCCGACAGATAGTCGGCGAGGCGCCGCTGGAATTCCGCCCAGTCGCGGTTCACGCTGGTATCCAGATCGAAGTCCTGCATGTCTACTCCGTCCTGGTCGACCACCATCACCCTTGTTCGCCTATACGGTAGCGCCGATCGCCGACAGAACCGGCGCGGAGGGTACCGGCGGGTCAGACGGGGTGTCCCGCGGCGACCCGGCCGGTGAGCCGGGCGACGGCGTCGAGCAGGTCCCAGGACGTCCCCGGACGAACGGTGACGGTCGATTCCTGTCCCGTTCCCGGTGCGGCGTTCTCCCAGACCAGGTAGCGGCCGTCGCCGTCGATGTCACGCCATGCGATTCCACCGGTCGCCCTGGGATCGCGGCGGGAGCCACGGATCACGGTGACAACCCCCTGGCTCGCGGACGGTCTGTCGAGAACGGCGGCGACCGCCCCGGTCCCCTCCCCGTCGCTGCGGCGAAACACCGCGCCCCGAACAGACCCCGCGTCCACATCGGGAAGCTGCGCGACGAGTTGACGGCCGAGGTCGTATGGTTCGCAACCGCGGATCACCACCTCGCCGCCGGGATGCTGGACCGCGGCGACACCACGCCCGCGCGAGACCGCTCCGAGCAGGCGAATCCGCTTTTCACCCTCGCCGAGCCGACCCGAGATCTCGATCCGCAGTTCCGGTTCGGCGAGTACCAGCAGCGCCGCCTCCAGCCGGTCGTGCTCGAGGCCCGTGAAGTGGGCGCGGATTCTGCGCTGCTCGCGCTCGTACTCCGCGACGGTCGGCAGCATTCCGACCGCTCGGAACGGGTACGGCATGCGATCCTGCCCGGTCCGGGTCCACAGTGCCGAGAACTCAGCACTACTCAACCCCCAGTGGCCCAAGGTTATTCACCGATCACGGGAGGGGTGACGAGCGGGAGCTTCCCGACGATCGCGGTCTCGTCGTCGACGAATTCGAGGTAGGTGGGCGGCTCGACTTCGTCCTCGGTCGACGAGGATGTGTTCGAGGGGAGGGTGGCCGCGCTCGCGGCCTCGGCCCTGTGGGACGTCACCACCCGGCCCGCGTATTGTGCCACTCCGCCGCCGACGACGCCTGCGAGGGAGGCGCCGGTGGGGAAAGCGGGGCCGGTTCCGGAGTGGTGAGGGTTGGATCCGGTGGTGCTGCCAGAGCTTTCGGGACCGACCGCACGCATATCGGTATCGGTATCGGCGTCGAATACATCGGCGTCCGATGGCTCGGCGACCTGCTCGTCACTGGGGATGCCGTGAATCCCGTTGGGCCCCAAATCGAACCCGACGGGACGACCGTGCGCCGAGGCGGCGTGGGTGAATGCGAGGTCGCTGTCGGGCAGCTGGGGCAGCAAGGCGGGAAGGCGTTCGACAGCCACGGTGTAGGCGGATGTGAGGTGCGCGGCCATGGCGGCCCTCGCGTCCTGTTCCGCGGCGTCGGCCGCAGCCTCGCCGGCCCAGTTCCACGGCATCACAGCGGTCCAGTCGGCGGGGTGGACGAACGGTTGACCGACAGCACTTCGGACGGCCTCGGCGCCGGCGACCGCGTGCCGCAGGGCGGCCCCGACCTCACCGAATTGTTCGCCGACCTGCTGTGCGCGGGCG
This sequence comes from Rhodococcus sp. (in: high G+C Gram-positive bacteria), assembly GCF_049286785.1. Lineage (GTDB taxonomy): Bacteria > Actinomycetota > Actinomycetes > Mycobacteriales > Mycobacteriaceae > Rhodococcus_F. The sequence continues at coordinate 2,854 of NZ_JBAQEO010000421.1, forward strand.
GCGAACCCGTCGATGGCGGTGGTGGCCGACTCCGCGGCGGCGCCGCGCCATCCGTCGTGGATGGCGGTGCGGGTCGCATCGTGGAAACCTACCATCGAATCCTGGAACCGCCGGCCGAGTTCCTCCCATGCAGCGGCAACCGCGCCCGCGTCACCCGGCGCCATCGAGTCGACGGCACGCCGGATGGCGTGGTGATCCCAGAGCGCCGACTGGAAATTCTCCGTGCTCACCTGTGCCGGCTCATCGATGCGGCCGTTCATTCCCACCCCCGAAGCTGGACGCCTGTGCCGGAAGTGGATCCCCCGATCCGGCGCCCGTCACCCTACAGCGCCGGGTCCGGCCGCGGGTTCAGCGCTGTGGTCTGGTGGTGATCGGAGGGATCGTGATCACCGGGCGCGTGGTGGTGGTTGTGGTGGTGGTGGAAGTGGTCGGCGGTGCGGGAGGTTCCGCCGCGGCACGGGGGGCAGGGTTCGAGATGGTGGGAACGACGGGAGGGCGGGAGATCGTGGTGCGGGGCGGCGACGGAGTGACAGGTATCGGTGTGGTCGTCGCCGTGGTGGTGGCTGCGGCAGCGGTTGTGGTGGCGGCAGCGGTGGTGGTGGTGGGCTCGATCGTGATCGGGATGTTCCGGGGCGTGATCGGGTCCGCTACCTTCCACGTGGGTGTGGGAGGAACCACCACCGAATAGGTGGCGGGTTCGGCGCTGTACAGGCCCGCGGATTGCAGACCCGCAGAGGTCAGCGGTGGCGGCGGGACAACCGGCCCGTGACCCCCCACCACGCCGCCTGCGACCCCGACGAGGAGCCCGGAGACCGTCGAAAGGGCTGCGATCGCGAGTGCGCCGATCGCCACAGTCTTGTCTTCCATTCGCTACCCGTCCTCGATGTGCGGTCGATCCACCATAGAGGGGGCTGCGATGTGGTGCTGATCACGTTCCGGTCAGTGCTCCCGCAACCGGAGTGCCCGATCCCGGAATCGCAGCTCACGGAGTTGCATTGCGAATGAAACGGCCGATCTCACGGATCGCCTTGGCGCCTTCGGGGACGATTCCGGCCGCAGCCTGGAACACGTGCACCTGGCGTTCCCAGATCTGCAGTTCGCACGGAACCGCCGCCGCAGCGAGGCGCTGTGACATCAGTTCGGCGTCGGCATACACCATCTCCTGGGATCCGGTCTGGATCATCGCCGGCGGCATGGACGAGAGATCACCGTCCACCGGGGAGGTGGACGGTTCGTGCCCGCCACGCGTGTCGAGAGCTTCGATCAGCGTAGACAAGGCCCCGAGAGCACGTTTCGGGAACACCGCACAGAGGTCCGAATTGGGGTGCTCCAGCTTGTTCCCCGGGTCGAGGTCGGTGAGCGGAGACAGTGCGACGTCGGCGGCGGGTCGCGGCAGGCCCTGACGAATGGCCTCGAGAGTGACCATGAAGGTGAGGAATCCCCCCGCGGAATCGCCGGCGATGACGATCCGGTCCGCTGAGTAACCGTGGGACAGCAACCAGCGGTACCCGTCCACACCGTCCTCGACGGCCGCCCGAATCGGGTTTCGCGGGATCATGCGGTAAGCGACGTTAAGGGTCGACGCGTGCGATTCCGCTGCGATGCGCGAGACCATCTGGCGATGAGTGTTGATGCCACAGCAGAGAAAGGCGCCACCGTGGAGGTACAGAATGGCCCGTTCCTGAGCGCCGAGAGGCTGCTGGACCGCGGTCATCGGCGGGCGAATCCACTCGGCGGGGCAGTTCGGGAGCTGGATCGGACGCCGGAAGGTGCCCCGCACCGGTGTGAGCGAGTAGCCCAGGTAATCGACCACTCCCGCCGGCCACGGCAGTTCGGGGTATCGGGCCCACGCCTCGAGGAACGGCTTGACGGTCCGGCGGATCGTGTGGGACAGCGCCTTCGACTGCATACTGGTCCCGGCGAACTCGCGGCGCGTCACAGGCGTCGGTGACAGATACGGGTCGTATGCAGCTGTACTCATCGCCTACCTCCCGGTTGGTTCCGACACTCTCGGCGCTTACATGGCGTTTACTTCTTCGCATCGTCGCATTTACATCGAAGTAGTGACAACGGACGCTACGCCCGACGTAGCATCCGCAGAACAGTTGTAATGAGATAGTGACCGATCGGAGGTGTTACCGACGTGGGACTGATGCCGGTCACAGATTCGATGTTCCTGATCGCCGAGTCCCGTGAGCACCCGATGCATGTCGGGTCGCTCGAGTTGTTCACTCCGCCGGACGATGCAGGTCCGGGCTACGTGCGGGACCTGCACGACATGATGTTGGCCCACACGGACGTGGATCGGACATTTCGGAAGAAACCGGCTGATCCCGTCGGGAGCGTCGGGAACCTGTGGTGGGCCGACGAGCGCCACATGGATCTCGAGTATCACGTGCGGCATTCGGCTCTGCCGTCCCCGGGTCGTATCCGCGAATTGCTGACCCTC
>NZ_JBAQEO010000422.1:0-8649 GCF_049286785.1 Rhodococcus sp. (in: high G+C Gram-positive bacteria)
ATCGCCGCAGGTCCTTTCGTCGGTGGGCCGACCGAACTGTACGACTGGTCGATCCCGATGCACGAGCAAGGCCAAATCGCGACCCACCACAACCTGCTGAACCATACGTGCGATATCGACGGCGATACCGCCCATACCGAGACGTATTACTTGTTCGTCGGTCGTAATCGTGATGACAGCAACTGGATTGCCGGCGGACGCTATATCGACCGCCTGGAGCGTCGCGACGGCCAGTGGAAGATTGCTCTGCGTACCACCGCGATCGAGTGGTCGGGACTGGTGCCCACCATGGAAATTCCGTTTGCGGATGTTCCGGATATCCATGAGAACGGGGCACCGTCGCGTGGCAAGGACGATCCTTCCTACCTCCGGCCGCTGCAAAATGCACGGACGGCGCAGATCCCCGGTTGAAATCGGAGCAAGAACACGGCTCCGAGAACATCGACAGTGTCGGATCGACAACGGGTTATTCATTGAAAGTCAGGAGTAACAGATGCAAAGACTTGCCACGAAGAAGCTTGGGGAGGATATCGGTGCCGAGATTTTGGGGGTCGATGTCGACCGACTGCTGAGCGACGACGAATTGCCCGCGGCGTGTCTGGAGGCGCTGGAGGAGTACGGCGTCTTGCTGTTTCGCGAGCTCCACGCCGACGATCACGCACAGGTGGAGTTCGGTCGTAAGCTCGGCACGCTGCGCAAGTTTCCCGCCGTTCCTCCCGCCGCGGAGGAAATCATGGAGGTCAGTTTCGACCCCGCCAACGCCAATGCGGAGTTCCTCGCGGCCAATGTCTTCTGGCACATCGACGGCTTGACGGACGATATTGCATCGAAGGCCACGATGCTGAGCGCCCACGTGATCACCGAGGAGGGCGGCGAGACCGAGTTCGCAAGCACCTACGCGGCTTACGCTGATCTGTCCGACGAGGAGAAGGAAAGCTTCGCCGGTCTTCACGCGATCTACACATTCGAGGCGATCCAGCGTCGGTCTTACCCGAACCCCACACCGGCGCAACTCGCGGAGTGGGCATCTCGGACTCCGCGCGAGCACCCGTTGGTGTGGGAGCACGATTCGGGACGGCGCTCACTGGTGATCGGGGCATTCGCCTCGCACATCGTCGGGATGGACTTCGACGAGGGCCGGGCATTGCTGGAGGATCTCGAAAAGCGGGCCACCACACCGGATCGGGTATACAGGCACACCTGGTCGGTAGGCGACCTGGTGATCTGGGACAACCACGGTGTGCTGCACCGGGCGTGTCCCTTCGACCGGTCGAAGCGACGCGTCATGCACCGCTCGACCCTCGCGGGAAGGGAGCCGATCAAATGAGCAATCGCACAGCGATCGTGACCGGTGGCGCCTCTGGCATAGGCGGTGCCATCAGCAGGCGTTTGGCGGCTGACGGCAACATGGTGGCGATCTTCGATATCAACGGTGCCGCGGCTGAGGCCACAGCCATATCGATCGAGCAGGCAGGCGGTAAGGCAATCGGTGTCGCGGTCGACGTGACCGACCGTGCCGCCATCGACGCCGGCGTCGAAGAGGTGCGCGCCCGACTGGGCCGTCCGACGATCCTCGTGAACAGTGCGGGAATGACGCTGGATGGGCCGTTCCTCGAAATGTCCCGTGAGCGATGGAACCGTGCGCTTGCCGTCAACCTCACCGGCACCTTCGATTGTTGCCAGGCTGTACTTCCCGAGATGGTCGAAGAGGGTTGGGGCCGCATCATCAATATTTCGTCATCGAGCGTTCACAGCGGCTCCCCCGGCCTGGCCGGTTACGTGTCGGCGAAATCGGGCGTCGTCGGACTCACCAAGGTTCTGGCGCTCGAGTTCGCCAAGCACGGCGTCACGGTCAACACCATTCCGCCCGGTTTCATCGATACTCCGATGCTGCGTGAAACCGTCGACAAGGGTTTCGTCGACCTTGCGCAGCAGACGGCGAAGACTCCGGTCGGGCGAATCGGCCAACCCGAGGACGTGGCCGCGATCTGCGCGTTCCTCGCCGGTGACGAATCCGGCTACATCACCGGACAAATGATCGGCGTCAACGGCGGACGGAACACATGACGCCCCGGATATCGCCCGCATCGCCACCGGACTGGTCGCCGGAGATGACGGCCTTCATCAACAATTTCCGCTCCGGTGTTGTCGCCCATACGCCGGAGGAGAACCGTCAGCCCGGCACCAACCTACTCGGCACTCTTGCACGCTATCCGTCGTTGTCGATGGGTTTTCTCACCTTCAACCGTCACCTGCTGTCGACCTCCGCCCTATCCGCCAGACAACGGGAGTTGCTCGTCCTCCGGGTGGCCGCGATCCGTCAATCGGACTACGAGTGGGCTCAACACGTGATCCTTGCCGAACGCGCCGGCATCCAGGCCGACGAAATCACACGCATTGTCGACGGTCCGGATGCACCGGGCTGGACGGTGTTCGAACGATCCCTGTTGAAATCGGTCGACGAGCTGCTCGCAGACGGCGTGGTGAGCGACGAGACCTGGACCGTTCTGGCCGCCGAGTTCGATGATCAGCAGCTGATGGATGTCGTGTTCACCGTGGGTTGCTATTCGATGCTCGCCATGGCATTGCGCTCCTTCGGGGTGGAACCCGAGGCAGGTCTCGTTCCGTTTCTGCCGAAACGGCTCGCTGAGTAGCGACTGATGTCGCGACTCAGCGTCCGTTCCATCGGGGGGAACGCTTTTGAGCGAACGCTGCGGGTCCCTCCTGGGCATCCTCGCTGTTATAGCAATATTCGGACGCCCCTCGAGCGGCCTTCAGAGCCGCTGAACGCCCCATCTCCGTGGAGAGCATGACCGTTTCTCGTGCCGCCTTCACCGAGAGGGGCGCACCGGCGAGGATCTCGCCGGCCAGTTCGATTGCGGTGTCCATTAATTCGCCGGGCTCGGCGAGCCGATTGACGAGGCCGATCTCATAAGCCCGTTGTGCGGTGATCGCTCTGCCCGTCAGCATGATTTCCATCATGATTCGTTGCGGGATCATATGAATCAACGGTGACGCCCAAGGTGAGCTTCTGCCGACCCTGACTTCTGTGATCGCAAATTTCGCGCTGGTGTCGGCAACGCACAGATCACATGCTTGGGCGATCATCCAGCCGCCCGCGAACGCGGCGCCGTTGACCGCGGCAATGGTCGGTTTGGACAATTCGATCGTGTCGTAAGGAATGGGGAACATGTCGCGAGGTGGTACTCGCATGCCAGTTTCCACCATCTCCTTCAGATCCCCACCTGCACAGAAGGCTTCGCTTCCCGCGCCCGTCAGTATGGCGACGTGCAATGTCGGGTCTCGCTCGAAGCGCTTCCAGGCGGCATCCAGGCCTTCCCGGATCTCCCTCGTCAGACAATTGCGGGTTTCCGGTCGATTCAGCGTGATCACGGCGATGCCGTCGTCACGGGCATCGAAGAGTACGGCGTCACTCACTAGAAACCTCTCTGCGCAATCGTGTGTGCTTCTCTCTCGAGCTCTTCCCGAAAGTCTGGGTGCGCGACAGCGATCAGTCGTCGGGTGCGTTCGGCGAGGGCCTGGCCTCGGAGCTCGGCTGCACCGAATTCGGTGACGATCACGTCGACATCGCTACGCGCGGTGGTGACCGGTCCGGAAAGACGTGCGGTAATTCTGCTGATCGTGCCGCCCTTCGCGGTAGAGGGCAGGGCGATGATCGCGTGACCTCCAAGCGAACGGGCGCCGCCGCGAACGAAATCGACTTGGCCGCCGGTGCCGCCCACATAGGCGGAGCCGCTTTGTTCGGCGTTCACCTGGCCCGTGAGATCGACCTCCAGTGCCGAATTGACGGTCACCAGCTTCTCCAGCTGAGCGAGCACCGCCGCATCGTGGGTGTAGGCCGTTGTGCACATGAGGATCTGTGGGTTGCGGTGGGCGAAGTCGTACAGCCGCTTGGTCCCGATCAGGGCGCCGGTGACGGACACTCCCCTGTCGATCCGTTTGCGCGCATTGGTGACGGCACCGGCCTCGACCAGGTCGATCAGCCCGTCTCCCAGCATGCCGGAATGCACCCCGAGATCCTTGCGGTCGCAAAGCAGACGCAGGATGGCGTCCGGTACGGCCCCTACCCCCATCTGGATGACCGCGCCGTCCTCGATGAATGCGGCGGCGTGCCTGGCAATGGCTTCGTCGGTGGCGCCGATTCTTCCTGGCGTCACCTGTACCGGCGGCCGCGAGACATGCACGGCATAATCGATCTTCGCTGCCGGTAGCACTTCACCCTGTGTGTACGGCACCTGCTCGTTCACTTCCGCGACGACGACCCGCGCCTTCTTCACGGCGGCTTGCACATAATCGCTGGTGAGGCCGAAACTGTGGTTGCCGTGTGCATCGGCTGGGCTGACTTGAACGAAAGCCACGTCGCACCCGATGGTCCCGGCCTCGATCATGGGCCCGACCTGGCTGACGTGGCAGGGGATGATCGCAAGCTTGTGTGCCTTGGTCAATGAGCGCAGCGCCCCGATGGCGCCCATACTCGCCAACGAGAAACTCGCTGTCGCCGCGGGGGTGAAAATCCCGGAGAAGCTCGTCGCGATGAAGGCTGTGAGGCCACCGATATCGCTCCCCTGCTCGATCAGCGCCTCGATCAGTGTGGTCGGTTCGCCGCACGCCTGCCCCATGACGATTCGATCACCGGGACGCAAGAAATCACTGATGGTCACGTCGCCGGGCAAGGTATCGCCATTCATTCGCGGCCTCCGGCCACCAACAATGCTCGTGCGCGGGCAAGATGCGGACGGTCGAGCATTGCGCCCTTGTAGCCGATCGCGCCGACGTCAGGATTGGCGGCGAACAGGTCGACGATTTCCTGCGCCGCGTCCAGATCCGCTTCGGCAGGCGCGAACGCGTCATTGATGACATCGACCTGGGCGGGGTGAATGGCCAGCATGCCTCGATAACCGTCGCGTCGCACCTTTTCGGCTCTGTTGCGCAGTCCTTCCATGTCGCGGAAGTCGCCTTGGATGGTTTCGATGGCCGCTACGTCGGCAGCAGCAGCACCCAGCAGGCACAGGCTTCGGGCCAGCTCGTAGGTGAAGCCGTAACTTCCATCGGGTTTGCGGTTTTCACTGGCACCGACTGCATCGGCGAGGTCTTCTGCACCCCACGTCATCGCGACCAGTCTCGGCGCACCCTTGTAGGTACCGGTGCTGAACATGCCTTCGGCGGTCTCGGTCACCAGGACGATGACTTTGGTCGAACCCTGCTCGATACCGGCGGAGACTTCCAGCGCCGAAAGGTAGTGGTCCAAAACTTCTACGTCTTCGCGGCCGCGTGACTTGGGAAGCATGATGCCGCCGGGCCGCGCCGGGATCACCGCTGCCAGATCGGCCAGCGTGTGAGGGCCGTCCAGAGGGTTGACCCGCACCCACAACCGACTTCTTTCCCGGATCGGACGTGCCGAGAGGAAGTCCGATATCAATTCGCGTGACTTGGGTTTTCCATTCTCTGTCACGGCGTCTTCGAGATCGAGGACGACAATGTCCGCGGTGCCGGCAGCGGCCTTTTCCATCTTGCGTTCGCTGTAACCCGGGGCGAACAGCCAGGAGCGTGCGCTGAAAACTTCTCCGGTCATTCTTTCTTCAACTCCTGGTGTCTATTTTCGACAGATGAAACTCATTCATGATCTGGTCGGTGTGCGCACCGAGTCTGGGGGCGGGGCCGGCGATATGGCCCGGAGTTCGTGAGAGCCACGCCGGCGTGCCGGGAAAGCGCACCGGCCCGTTGTCGGTCTCGATGGTTTCGAAGAATCCCACTTCGTTCAGGTGCGGATTGTCGAACAACTCGTCGAGCGTTCGGACCGGTGCGGCAGGAACGTCGAGAGACCGGAGGAGGTCGAGCCAGTCCTGGGTCGTGCGCTCCAGGAACGTTTCTCCCAACAAGGCGTAGACGGCATCGATCCGACGTGCCCGTTGCTCGAGAGTGGCGAAGTGTTCGCCGGCCCAATCAGGTTTGACGGCGTCCACGAATGCGGACCACTGTTTGTCGTTGTATACCAGCGCGGAGATGTGACCATCTTTGGTCCGGTAGGGCTTCCGATTGGGTGCCACTGCACGGGGGTACACCGCGGGCCCCAAGGGGGGACTGAACATTGCACCGTTAGCGTGTTCGACGAGCATGAACGCGGCCATGGTCTCGAACATGGCGACCTCGACCTCTTGGCCTTCGCCCGTTCGCTCGCGATGGAACAGCGCCATCATCGTGGCGTACAGGGCGGTCATCCCGGCCACCTTGTCAGCGATGATGGTGCCGACATAGCCGACCTCACCCGTCAGCTGTTCCTGCGCAAACGGCAGGCCGCATTCGGCCTGGATCGTGTCGTCGTACGCGGTGAGATTCGCGTCCGGGCCTCGGCGGCCGTAACCGTAGCAATTGGTATAGATGATCGACGGATTGATGGCGGCGACTTCGTCATAACTGAATCCGAGGGCGGCGATCGCTGTTGCGCGCATCGAGTGGATGAACACATCGCCCTGTGTGATGAGGCCACGGAGCGCCTCTTTGCCCTCGTCGGAGCGTAAATCGAGAACCACACTGCGCTTGCCGCGGTTCACGTTGACAAACACACCGCTCATTCCAGGTTCCGGCCCGACCGAGATATAACGGGTGTTGTCACCGGCGGGTGGCTCGATTTTGATCACATCGGCACCCATGTCAGCCATGATCTGGGTACAAAAAGGACCCATCACCATGGCAGTGAGGTCGATGACACGCACTTCGGACAGAGGACCTGTGTGTTTCGTTTGCCTGTCCATCGCGGCTACCTGCCCTTCTCGGTTGGCGGGGTGAGCGCGATTGCGCTCGCGCAAGAAACGTGCGGACAGCGCCGTCTTCTGCTCTTCGTGCGGAGGCGGTGTCGTCAAGCTATCAGATGAATGTTTACAAGGATAGTGGTATTACTGAGAGGTGAAGAAAATGGACGGTGCCGCTGTTCCCGGCACGATCGCCACGGTGCTCGATGCCGCGCTCGCGTCGCACCCTGATGCGCCTGCGCTCGAAGCAATTTCCGGTGTGTGGTCCTATTCCGACCTCGACGACCAGGCACGGCGCGCCGCGGGTGCGTTGTGGTCGCTCGGCGTGCGCCCCGGCGACCGCGTGGCCGCCTGTCTGCCCAACGACCTCGACATCGTCGCTGCCTTCCACGGTACGCAGCGGATCGGCGCCGTCTGGGTGGGGATCGGTGAAGCGCTGACGGCCGACGAGCAGGAGGAGTTGCACGACCTGTGCGACCCGACGGTCGTGCTGGAGGGGCCGCACTGCCGGCTGAACTCGCCGGGCTGCGTCGGCCTCGAACGCTGGGCGGAACTCCTGGAAGGTAGCGAGGCAGCTCCCCCGGTCGAGTTGGACATGGACGCGCCCGCCGGGATCGCGTTCACCAGTGGGACGTCGGGACGACCCAAGGCCGTGGTACACAGCCAGCGCAACCTCCTCCTTCCCGGTGCGGTTCTCGCCGCCACCCGGGGCTGGGGAACGGAGTTACGCAAAGGCGACAGCTTCCCGCTGACGATTCTCAACCTCATGGTTCTGTCCACTCTTCTCACCGCACAGACCGGTGGTTGCTCCATCGTGATGAACCGGCGCGACCTCGACGGGGTGGTCGACTGGATTTCTTCGCGGCGCATCACGGTGTGGAACGGTGCTCCCGCGCAGCTCTACGACCTCGCCACACGCCCGGACGCCGACCTCGGCTCGCTCGAGGAGGTGTGGTGCGGTGGTAGCGACACACCGGATGCATTGCGGCGGGCGTTCGCCGAGGCGCACGGGTTGATACCGCGGGTCACGTACGGTCTGACCGAGGCACCGACCGTCGTATCGATCGATCCGCCGGGCGAAGAGTGGCATCCGGGCACGAGCGGGCAGGTGCTGCCGCATTACGACGTCGCGGCGTATGACGAGGCGGGCTACCGCCTCCCAGCCGGTGAACTCGGGGAATTGCGCCTGTGCGGGGCCACCACCGGCCCGTGGGCAGGTGCCTGGACACCGCTTCTCGGCTACTGGGAGCGTAATGGGGTCCGGCCGACCGAACCCGGCCCCGTCGGCACCGGTGACATCGGAACCGTCGACGACGACGGGTGGTTGACCGTGCTGGACCGCAAGAAACTGATCATCATCAGAGGCGGAGCGAACGTCTACCCACTCGAGGTCGAACGGGTCATCGGGGCACAGCCGAACGTCGTCAGGGTCGCCGTATACCCGGTGCCCGACGACCGCCTGGGCCAGCGGGTCGCCGCGGTGATCGAGAGTCCCGAACCCTCACTGGACTTCGAAGCGCTCGCCGAACTCTGTCGGCGCGAACTCTCGCCCTACAAGGTTCCGGAGATCTGGTCCCAGGTCGACGCCCTGCCGGTAAACGCGATGGGCAAGGTACAGCGCGCGCAGTTGCCCGAGTTCGTCGACCGGGCCGACCGTGCACGCGCTTCGGCAGAAAGGAAGACCACGTGACGCAGAACCGCGATACTGCCGCGCGGATGTTCGATCTCGACGGCCGGGTGGCGATCGTCACCGGCGCCTCGTCGGGTCTCGGCGCTTCGGTGGCCCGCGCACTTGCCTCACTCGGTGCCAGGGTTGCCGTGGTAGCCCGCCGCAAGGACAGACTGGAAGAACTCGCCGAGCAGATCGACGGTCTGGCCG
>NZ_JBAQEO010000423.1:0-7090 GCF_049286785.1 Rhodococcus sp. (in: high G+C Gram-positive bacteria)
TGTGGACAACACACCCGGCCACCTGATCGCCGGCCGCCGCTCGTCGGGCGACGGCGGAGTCGAGGGCGTCGACAGCGAGCCGAGCCTTCATTCGAGAGTCGATCGAGTAGCCCACGATGCGATTCGAATCGTGGTGGGGCCCAGTTTCAGGACCGGCGCGCCCGGCGCCGTCGGTGGAGACGTCGGCGTGGGCGACACGGCCTCGTCGCCGCCGGTGTCGCCGGAATCCGTCGAGGCGAAGGAACAGCTCGCGAAAGCGAAGCTGGCGACGATCAGCGCCGCGAGTGCCCATGTGCGTCTCATCGCAAGTCCTCATTCCGTGTGACTATGGCTGTCTCACTGCTGCGCGGCGGGCCTTTCGAGAACGCGAGCGGACCCGTACATACAGTTCACCTCGAGTCGGAGGCCCACGTCAGCAGTTTCGCGCGAGATTGCGCCAGCCATCTGTCGGTGGGTCGAATTAGGCTGCTCCTATGGGCTGGTACACGCCGACCGCGACGTCGTCCGACCTCACCGACACTCTGGTGTGCGGATGGTCGGCGCGCGCCGAGGGCGAGCATCTGCTGGTGCCCGACGGGTGCATGGACGTGCTGTGGATCCGGGGCGTCGGCATTCGGGTGTGCGGGCCCGAGACTTCGGCATGGTCGTTCACACTGCCTCCGGGCACCGAATCCGTCGGTGTGCGTTTCCGTCCGGGTGCCGGGTCACGGCTGCTCGCGACTGCGGCATCCGAGATCCGGAACATCCGGGTGCCGCTTGCCGACGTTCTCGGTTCCACGTGGGAACGCCGCCTCCTGGAGCGGCTGGAGAACGCCGCCGACAGCGGCGAGCGCATCACGGCGTTCGAGTATGCGGTGCGCTCCTGGCGAGCGCAGCGGGCCGAGCCGGATCCGTTGATCGACAACGTGCGCACTGCACTGGCCCGGCACTCGTGGAATGTCCGCGCGCTCGCGGACGCCGCGTCCGTGACCGAGCGCCAGTTGCAGAGGCGATGCAATGACGCGTTCGGGTACGGGCCCGCCACGCTGCGCGGAATCCTGCGGCTCCAACGATTCATGGCGCTGGCGCAGCGTGCTCCGGGGACCGGACTCGCCGAACTCGCCGCCGTAGCCGGGTACAGCGACCAGGCACATCTCTCCCGCGAATGCCGGCGAATTTCCACCCTCACACCGTCAGCGTTGCTTGCCGGTGAGGCACCGAACTGGCACGGCGGGGCCTCCGTCGTCGATGTCGGAAATGTTCAAGCCGGCACCCCATCGGCAGGAGAAGAATCGGCAGCATGACCTCGACAACCCACACCCCCGCAACCCATTACCGCGACCTCGCGGCCAAGTTCACGACCCGCGTCGAATCCGTGCCCGAGGATCGATGGGATTCGCCGTCCCCATGCGACGGATGGACTGCCCGCGACGTCGTGCGGCACGTCGTCGACACGCAGCGCCACATCGTCACCGTGGTCGATCTCGAACTCCCGCCGGGGCCGTCCGTCGACGACGATCCTGTGGGCGCCTGGATCGCCACCCGCGACGCGATGCAGGCCGTTCTCGACGATCCCGAACTCGCGAACCGCGAGTACGACGGCCATTTCGGCCGTACCGACCTGTCTGCGACGGTGGACAGCTTCTACTGCTTCGATCTGGTGGTCCACGGCTGGGATCTTGCCCGGGCCACCGGCCTCGACGAGACGATTCCCGCCGCCGACCTGACCTGGGTCGGCGAGGTTGCCGAACAGATGGGAGAGAGCATCCGCACCGCCGGGGTGTGCGGGCCCGCCGTGGACGTCCCGGCAGACGCCGATCAGCAAACCAAGGTCCTCGCCTACCTCGGCCGCACGGCCTGACCTTCGCGGTCACCCACCTCCCCGCCCGGCACGCTTGTAACCTCGGGGCATGAGCGTGCCGGGCAGAATCGCCGCGCTGGTGACTGCCTGCGCGGCCGTGGCCGTACTCGGCGGTGACATGATCGCCGCGGCCGACCCCGAGCCTCGCGGTAGGGGAGGTATCGCTGCCCGCGGCATCACCTCGTCGGCCGAGATCGAATCGGCGGTCATGTTCGCCGGAATCACCGACGAATCCACCCCGCCCCGGCGGATTCCGGGAAACGAATCGGATCGGGCGGCGGCCACCAGCAACCGCTTCGACGAATACCCGTACGTACGATACGAACTCCGGTTCGCGCCGGATTCCGCCGCCGAGGTGACCTGGCGCGGCCGGTCGGTGAATCTCGACGACGTGGCGATGCACGTGTGGAACGAGGAGTCGGACACCTGGGGTGAGCCGGTGGCCACGGCGCGACCGGACGACCCGGGCGGACCGGTCAGGTTGACGGCCCGCCTCGACGGCGCTCAGTCCGCGCAGATCCTCGTCATCGACAGCCCCCGCCGCGACTCCAGCTTTCGCAATGCCAATTCAGTGCCCGACCAACAGTTCGCCAACCCGCGAGGATACGACTTCGCGATCCAGCACATCACCGACACCCAGTACATCGCACGGGATCGTCCCGAAGTGTTCGACGCCATGACGCGCTGGACGGCCGACAACGCCGACGAGCGCAAGATCGCCTACGCCATGCACACCGGTGACCTCGTGCAGAGCTGGATCAGGCCGGGCGCCCCGGACACTCGCGCCCGTCCCGAATTCGAAGTGGCGGACAAGGCCATGGCGATCCTCGAGGAGGCGGGTATCCCCTACGGCGTCCTCCCGGGCAACCACGACAACCTGTGGAACGTCGGCGGACGACTCGTACCCGGTGAGCACGAGAAGAACCACGCCCTCTACAACGAGTTCTTCGGGCCGCAGCGCTTCCGCAACAAGCCTCATTGGGGTGAATCGGTCACGGCCACAGACAATTCGGCGCACTACGACCTACTCGACATCGCGGGGGCCAAGTTCCTCATGCTCTACATCGGCTACAACCCGCCCGAGCATGTATTGCGTTGGGCCGAGGCCGTGCTGGAAGACCATTCGGACCGCAACGTGATGATCGGCAGTCACTACTACCTCGACGAGGACGGCTCACTCCGCATGAGCGGCTTCGGGGACATCGGCGGCAGTGCAGGACAACAGATCTGGAACCGACTGGTGGTCCCGTTCGACACGGTGTTCCTCGTTCTCGCAGGCCATGTCGACGGTCAGACCACGGTGACCGATCGAAAGGTGGGTGACACCGATCGCAAGGTGGTGGAACTGCTGGCCAACTATCAGAACTTCACGACGGACGGCCTGCGGGAGACGGGATTCCAGCGACTATTGCAGTTCGATCTCGATGGCGGCACGCTCGCCGTCACCACCCACTCCCCCGCCCTCGGGAGCTTCCGGGTGGAGGATTTCGACCCGCAGCGACGTTACGAGCCTGCAGACGGCGACTTCGTCACCGACGTCGAGTTGCGGGCAGACCTGCCGCGCGCGGTCATTCCGCTGGCGTAGCGGCCGTCCTGCGGGGTAGCGACGTCACATCCACCACTCGGGTACACGGGGTACCTGACGCGTGTATTGATTCAATACATCAGTAATGTTCCCTTCATGCGCGAACGCCGATACTCGTCTACGAGTCCCGACCTGCTGGCTGCTGCTCTGTTCGACGTGGCGGCCGGGGCAGGACTCGAGAGCGCCAGTGTCCGGGAAGTCGCCAAACGTGCCGGCGTGTCCATCGGCGCGGTACAGCACCACTTCTCCACCAAGGACGAGATGTTCGCCTTCGCACTGCACGACCTTGTCGACAAGGTGCTGAAGCGACTGGCGGCGATCGACCGGCACGGCGACCCGGCCGACGTCCTCTCCAGAATGCTGTCGCAGCTGCTTCCACTCGACGAACAGCGCTACCGGGAGGCCCACGTCATGGCCGCGTTCGCGGTGCGAGCCGCAACGTCACCCTCCCTCGCGGAGATCCGGCGCACGACGCAATTCACCATTCGCACGATGCTCTCGTCCGTCCTCATCGGCGTCGGTACACCGGAGGCGGAGACACGCGTCGCACTGCTCCTCGCCACCGTCGACGGTCTCGCACTCGAAGCCGTCGGCAGCCCCGACCTGTACCCACGGGAGTACCTCGAGCACGCACTCGACACACAGATCCGACTCACCCTGCACAGTGACGAGGCCGTCGAGTCCTCGATCGAGCTGGCGTCCTGACCCTGCCGCCGTCGCCCAATGTCGCATTCGTCTCCTCAGACCGCACCGCTGTCACATTGGGCGGGAGGCGCGGGGGGTGCGGCGGGCGCGGGGGGCACGGGAGGCGCGGGACGGTTCGCACCGAGTCCGTCGGGCGATCTTCACCTGGGGAACATGCGAACCGCGTTGCTGGCGTGGCTGTTCGCGAGGTCGACGGGCCGGCGGTTCCTCGTCCGGATCGAGGACCTCGACCGCGTCCGTGAGGGCGCGCGGGAGCACCAACTGGCGGACCTCGCCGAGCTGGGACTCCACTGGGACGGCGACGTGGTGCTGCAGTCCGAGCGGCTGCAACGCTACGAGGACGCGATCGTACAGCTCGCGGCGGCGGGCCTCACCTACGAATGTTTCTGCACGAGAAGAGAAATACAGAAGGCCGTGTCGGCTCCCCACGCCCCCGCCGGCGCCTACCCCGGAATGTGCCGCAACCTCACTGCGCAGCAACTCGCGCACCGTCGTGCCGGAGGCCGTCCACCCGCGATACGACTGCGCGCGGAGGTGGAGTCGTTCACCATCGACGACGTGCTGCAAGGTCCATACTCCGGCATGGTCGACGACCTCGTGTTGCAGCGGGGCGACGGAACCCCCGCGTACAACCTCGCCGTCGTGGTCGACGACGCCGCCCAGGATGTGGATCAAGTGGTGCGCGGTGACGACCTGCTGTCGTCCGCACCCCGTCAGGCGTATCTGGCAGGGCTGCTCGGACTACCCGCCCCGGTGTACGCGCATGTACCGCTGGTCCTCAACGTGGAAGGCAGGCGGCTCGCGAAACGCGATGGCGCCGTGACGCTCGCCGACCAGAAAGCACTGGGGCGCTCGCCGAGTGAAGTGCTGGGCCTGCTCGCTGCCTCGCTGGGACTCGCGACCCCGGGCGAGGCGGCGGACCTGTCGGTGCTGCTCCGCCGTTTCGATCCCGAACGCCTTCCGCGGGAACCGTGGATCGTCAGCCCCCCGACGCCGCCAGAGCGATGACGAGCACGACATAGATTGCCATCGCCACGGCCATCACGATGCCGATCACGATGCCCGCGATCGCGAGACCCCGGCCGTCCTGTCCGCTCACCTTGATCTGATTCAGGGCGATGATGCCGAGGATGATGCCGGCGACGGCGCCGATTCCGCAGAACCAGCCGCCGACGAGCGCGACCACCAGCGCTGCAATCGCCAGGCCGTTGGTGCCCCGCTGCTGCGGATAGCCCATGCCGTACGGATTCTGCGCACCGTACGGGTAGGCACCGCCATAGGGATTCGCCGTCGCGTACGGATCGGGGACGCCGTACTGTCCCGGATTCTGCGTCGGCGTGGTGCCGTACGCGCCGGGCCGAAGATGGTCGGGATACTTCTCGGTGGGCGCCGTATAGGTCGGATACCCGTTCTCGTCGACGCCGTAGCCCTCGCGCGGCCAGCCCGGCGCCTCACCGTACGGCGACGGTGTTCGGCCACCACAGGGATCGGGATCGTCCGTACCCCCTGAATTCGTCACGATTCCCAGCGTAAGGCATCACGAACGCAGGAGAGGTGACGTCCAAAGGTGGGCGGGTAAAGGATTGTCCACGTACTGTTTATTCGCACTGTCACGTTATTCGCACTGTCACACGCGAGCGATCAACACTTGCTGAGGGGATCACATGACGACTGGTGGATACGACCCGAACGACAAACCCGCTGGGGGTGACCAGGGCGGATATCCCCCTCAGGGGCATCCTCCGCCGCCACCTGGAGGTTATCCACCACCTCCGGGCAATTACCCTCCGCCGCAGCAGGGACCGCCGCCCGGCGGATATCCGCCGCCTGCCGGTGGGAATTACCCCCCGCCCGGCAACTACCCGCCACCCGGAAATTACCCGCCACCCGGAAATTACCCGCCACCCGGTAATTACCCGCCACCCCCGCAGGGACCGCCGCCCGGCGGATATCCGCCGCCCCCGCCGGTTTCGGGTTACGGTGCCCCGGGCCAGGGAGCGCAGGGGTACGGCGGCCCCGGCCGGGGGCCGGAACAATTCTCCGTGGGCGACGCGATCGGCTACGGCTGGAACAAGTTCAAGGACAACGCCGTCACGTGGATCGGCATCATTCTGATCGCCGGCCTCATCCAGGTCGCCCTGAACCTGATCTTCGGTGGTTTCGACACGTCCTCCGATTTCGGGGAAGCGTTCTCGGTCTGGCGGATCATCGGCACCGTCGTCACCACCGTGGTGGGCTATCTGATCAACGCCGCGCTGGTGCGGGGAGCGCTCCATGAGGTCGACGGCAACAAGCCGGCCTTCGGTTCGTTCTTCCAATTCACCAACATCGGGGCGATCGTCGTCGCCAGCCTCGTGGTGGGTGTTCTCACCACCATCGGCTTCATCCTGCTGATCATCCCGGGCCTGATCGTCGTCTTCCTCACCTGGTGGACGTTGCAGTTCGTGATCGACCAGGAGCAGGACGCCATCACGGCCATCAAGTCGAGCTTCGGGATCATCTCGCAGAACGTGGGACCGCTGCTGCTGCTCGCACTGGCGCTGGCCGGTATCAACATCGTCGGCGCTCTGCTGTGCGGCC
This sequence comes from Rhodococcus sp. (in: high G+C Gram-positive bacteria), assembly GCF_049286785.1. GTDB lineage: Bacteria > Actinomycetota > Actinomycetes > Mycobacteriales > Mycobacteriaceae > Rhodococcus_F. Next base: position 6,711 of record NZ_JBAQEO010000423.1, read on the forward strand.
TCGGACTGCTCGTGACGATTCCGGTCACGATCATCGCATCGACGTACGCCTACCGGGTATTCACCGGCCGCTACGTCTCCGTCTGACAGCTGTCGACTTTTCGGGTGAGCGTGCTTTCGTCCCCAGGACGAGGCACGCTCACCCGTTCTCCCCCTCCCGTCACTTCGATCACTCACGCCCCTCGAGTATTGTGCGGGGCGTCACAAGACAACACAGGACTCGATTTCGAGGGGGAAGTACATGACTACTGGCGGATTCGATCCGAACCTGCACAAACCGGAGCACGGAAACGCACAGCCGGGGGCGGGCCGGCCGTTCGATCCTCGCTCCACCACCGAACCGTTCGTCACGCAGCAGTTCGCGCAACCGGACTTCGGCTT
>NZ_JBAQEO010000424.1:0-1862 GCF_049286785.1 Rhodococcus sp. (in: high G+C Gram-positive bacteria)
GGCCCAGATGGCCACACCGCCGTCATCGAGACATCGCTGCTCCTGCGGTCCATCGGCTACCGCAGCCACCCCATCCCCGGGGTGGCGTTCGACCCGGCCAGCGGCCGGGTGCCCCACGACAACGGGCGCGTGCACGATCACGACGGTCAACCAGCACCCGGTATCTATGTCACGGGCTGGGTCAAACGCGGACCCCGCGGAGTGATCGGCACCAACCGCGGCTGCGCCGAGCAAACCGTGACACAGCTATGGACAGACTTCGACAACGACCTGCTCACCCGCGATATCGACGAGCCTACCGCCCTAACGGACCTGCTGGCCGAACGCGGTGTCCAGCCACTGTCCTGGCAGGACTGGTGCGCGATCGACACCGCCGAACGCCAACGCGGACTCGACAGGTCCCGTCCCCGGGACAAGTTCGTCCGCATCGCCGACGCACTCGCCGCGGCACAGAAGTAATCGAACCCAAACGCCTGCACCCCGCGGGCCATGGGGACCCCGCCGGGCAGCGATGTGCGCCAACAGTGATCGGCCCGCCGCAGTATTGACCGCCGCTGCCCAACCGCTCGATGACGAACCGTCGATCCCTGTGCTGGCCGGATAGGCCCGAGCACGCCGCAGCCCGCGCGCAGTACGGCAGTGGGCCGGCCGTGATGGGTTGAACGCGGCCCGACCGCCGTCCGGCCGATGCTGGCAGCGTACGGGCGCCGTGGCAAGCGTGGCGGGCCGAACCCACCACCTAGTTATGATCCTTGACTATCACGGAATGAAACCTCTATGCTCTGCATGACCTAGCTCACACCGAGTGGCGACAGATGAGCTGGCTCACCTGAGATTGCTGGTCAAAGGAGACGAAATGTCGGTGACGTACGACTCGCTGTTCATCGGTGGGGAAGGGGTCACGTCGAGCGGGGCGACGCAGATCACGGTGGTGTCGGCGAGCACCGAGGAGGTGCTGGGGCAGGTACCGGAGGCCACCGAGGCTGATGTCGACGCAGCGGTCGCGGCGGCGCGCGACGCGTGTGACGACCCGGCGGGCTGGTCGCGCTGGGAGCCTGCGCGGCGCGCCGAGGCGTTGGAGAGGCTGGCCGACGCGCTCGACAAGCGGGGGGAGGACATCGCGCATCGCGTCAGCAGTCAGAACGGGATGCCGATCGCGGTGTCGCGCCAGCTGGAGGCGGTGTTCCCGGCGACGTTGTTGCGTTATTACGCGGGCATGGTGCGTGACCGCGACCCGGAGGGGAGCCGTCCGGGGTTGTTCGGTGGGACCACCCTGGTGCGGCGTACACCCGTTGGGGTGGTCGGCGCGATTGTGCCGTGGAACTTCCCGCAGACGCTGGCCGCGTTCAAGTACGCTCCGGCGCTGGCCGCCGGCTGCACCGTGGTCATCAAGCCCTCACCGGAGACCGTTCTCGACAGCTACCTGCTGGCCGAGGCCGTACAGGAGGCAGCGCTGCCGCCGGGCGTGGTCAACATCGTCACGGGCGGGCGCGACGTCGGCGCGCATCTGGTCTCCCATCCCGGGGTCGACAAGGTCGCCTTCACGGGCTCGACCGGTGCGGGCCGCCAGATCGCCGAGACGTGCGGGCGGATGCTGCGCCCGGTCACCTTGGAGCTGGGAGGAAAGTCCGCGGCGATCATCCTCGACGACGCCGATCTGGACTTGGCCACCACTGCCCAGAACCTGTTCGGCGCGACGCTGCTCAACAACGGTCAGACGTGTTATCTGTCCACCCGGATTCTGGTGCCGCGCAGCCGCTACGCGCAGATCGTGGACGTGTTCACCGGCTTCGTGGAGGGTCTGACGGTCGGTGATGCGCTCGATCCCGACACGCAGATCGGTCCGATGGCCAGTGCCCGGC
>NZ_JBAQEO010000425.1:0-1931 GCF_049286785.1 Rhodococcus sp. (in: high G+C Gram-positive bacteria)
CCGCAGTCGTTAGAATTGATCGAGCCATGTCAAAACGGAGACGTGTCGAACGCATCCGGCTGTCGCCGCCGTTGACCGGGCGCATCGGCTCGCAGAGCGCCGTCGTCATCGACATCAGTCTGATGGGCGCGCGGCTCGAGCATCAGACGCCGCTGACGGTCGGGCACAAGCTGAAGCTCTGGTTTGCGTGGCGCGGCGACGAGCTGGCGCTCGAGACGGTCGTCATACGCTGCAAGCTCGATCGCTTCTCGATCGGCCAGGATGGCCTCACCGTTTACCACTCCGGGGTCGCGTTCCAGCATGCGAACGACGAATCGCGCCTCGCCCTTCGCGGAATCATCGAGGGTCAGGTCATTCGAGCGCTCGAAGAGCAGAAAGCGAATGCCCGCGGCGACATCCCCGAGTGGATTCAGAAGATGCCGATCTTCCAGCGGGGAGGGATGCTGACCTCGACGCGGGCGGAACTCCTCGATGCATTTCGCGACGCGATTCCGCTGCCCGCCTCCCGCATCGCGCAGTCGAGCGGCTATCTCTGCTACCGCCTCGAGGGACGGAGCTGGCGCAAGATCCGGACGCGCAAGCCCGAGCAGCCGGTGGAGGGCTTCACGGTCCTCGACAACGAGGACCAGGAGCAGCTCGAGCTTCTCTGCGAGGCGTATGAAGACTCACAGGCCGAGATGCGGCACCTGATCCGAATCTTCGCCGAGATGAGCATCACCGAAGACGACGTCATACCGCCTCAGCGATTCCAGCCGTGAAGTGGCGCATCCCGCGCGCTACGCGCTCTTTTCTCTATACCTTTGGATAATGAACCAAAAAGGGGGCGGCCCGTACACGGGTTAGCTTTTGACCAGTGGTGCATCCACTGAACCCCACTGAGGGGCCGGACTGGTTGTTTTGTTGACCACTTTGACGCCGTGAACTGTTTCGATTTTCGATAAGTGATTCTCCTTCAGTTATTTAGCTGTTGTTCACCGTTCTGGCACGTTCGCTGCTAAAGGACGACCCCGGCTACCGCCTACTTAAGCAAGGAGAGAAAATGTCCAAAAGCCTCTGGTCCCGTCTTTTCGTCCTCACCGTAATCGTCCTTCTCGCAGTTCCGGCGTTTGCCGGTGAGCAGCGCGCCACCCTCGACGTCGAGGTTCAGAATCCCGAGCGCGTCGGCGTTCCATTCGAGATCAACGGCGTTGTCTTTGCCGACCAGGAATCATTCATCAGGAGCGGCGCCCGCTGCGGGACCAAGCATCCTGACGAATGGCTCGCCGAAGCGATCGAAGAGGACATGAACAGCTACATGTCAACCTTCGCGACGAGCAGCGCCACGATCAGCGTCCCGGTTTACTTTCACGTGATCAACAAGGGCACCGGCATCGCCAACGGCGACATCACGACTGCGATGATCACCGATCAGATGGCCGTGCTCAATAACGCATATGCGCCTTCCGGCATCTCGTTCACTCTGGCCGGCACGACCCGAACCACGAACGCCACCTGGTACACCGCCGGCTACGGCACCGCGGCGGAAACGCAGATGAAAACTGCCCTTCGGCAGGGCGGCGCGAACGCTCTCAACTTCTACACGAACAACATGGGTGGTGGCCTCCTCGGATGGGCGACCTTCCCGTGGGACTACTCGTCGAAGCCGTTGATGGACGGCGTCGTGGTCCTCTTCTCCTCGCTTCCGGGCGGATCGGCCGCGCCGTACAACCTCGGCGACACCGGAACCCACGAGGTCGGCCACTGGCTCGGCCTGTACCACACCTTCCAGGGCGGTTGCACGCCTCCGGGCGACAGCGTGTCGGACACGCCGGATGAAGCCAGCCCGGCCTATGGTTGCCCGGTCGGCCGCGATTCCTGCCTCTCCGAGGGCCTGGATCCGATCACCAACTTCATGGACTACACCTACGACAGCTGCATGAACACCTTCAGCG
>NZ_JBAQEO010000426.1:0-3227 GCF_049286785.1 Rhodococcus sp. (in: high G+C Gram-positive bacteria)
GGCTAAGAGTGCCGTCAAGCATCCGTTCAGGATCGTGTTCTCCGGTCCTGCGGCCGGTACGGTCTCGAGCGCGCACTTCGGGAAGCTGATCGGTGCGTCCGAACTACTGTGCGCCGACATCGGGGGAACTTCCTGCGACATCAGCCTCGTCACGGGCTCGCAGCCTTTCGTCGACACGACCATCGAGTTGGAGCACGACCTGGTCGTCAACACCTTGTCAAATGAAATTTCGGCGATCGGCGCTGGTGGAGGAAGTATCGTCACCATCAACGGTGCCGGCGATCTGCTGGTCGGTCCGGGATCTGCCGGTGCCAATCCCGGACCGGCGTGTTATGGACTCGGCGGTGCGCATCCGACAACCACCGACACATGTCTGTTGATGGGAATCGTCGACGGTCAAAACTTCGCCGGTGGACAATTGACCCTCGATCCGGAGCTGTCACGTCAAGCGTTCGAACGACTCGACACCAACCTCACTCTCGAGCAGCGTATCTCGTTCGCCTTCCACATCGGTATTCACAATATCGCTGAGGGATTGACCAATGTCGCCGTCAGCCATGGCATCGATCCGCGCGACTACAGCCTCATCGCCTATGGCGCAGCCGGACCGATGCTGTTGCCGGCGACCTTGGAATACGTGAAGGCGAAGGAGATTGTGGTTCCGCCGCATCCCGGACTCTTCTCGGCCCTCGGGCTGGTCAGTTCGGACCTGGTGTATGCGGCGAGCAAGAGCGCTTATCACACTTTGACCCCGGATGTGGCGGAGGAGTTGACCAGGATTTTCCAGGGTATAGAGGACGAACTGCGGGCCAGCATCCCTGAGGCGCAGCGCGATTCGGTAGTCTTTGCCCGTTCCTTCGATGGAAGGCTCGTCGGCCAGTCTTGGGAGACGCCATTCGTGAAGGCGCCCGCCGGCGACCTTACTGCTGAAAGTATCGACGAGATGATCGAGGCCTTCCACGAGACGTACCTGGAACGTTCAGGAAATCGCTTCGACTTCATTCCCGTTCAGGCAGCGACATTTCGGGTGCAAGCTGTTGTTCCCACGCCGAAGGTCGAGTACCCCGTCCTGGATTCTCGGACCTCCGGCGGCCCCGTCCCGACGGGTACGACGACGATCAAGTATCTGGCTCCCGACGACCTCCAAGCGAATGTATACGAGCGTTCCACTCTGATGGCAGGTGATGTCATCGATGGTCCAGCCGTTATCCGTGAGGCGCTGTCGACAACCTTCGTTGTTCCGAATCAGCAGGCAACTGTTGGTAAGTACGGCGAGCTTCGTATTCGTCAGCTCTGACCGGCACGCAACCAGACCTTCATAATCTGAGGATTGTCAATCATGTCAACATCTTTGAGTCCGATCGCATTGCGCGATCTCGATGACCGAGAATTCCATGCGCGCTACACCTGCGACCGTTTCACGGCGACGGTACTGTCCAACCGGATGAGATATATTCTGGAGCATCTCAGTACACGTATCCTGACCAATGCGTTCTCACCGATTCTGCGCGACTGGTACGACTTCAACGCGACGATCTCGGGCCCTCCCGAACTGAACTACCAGATGCCTGCGGTAGGCAACAGCTTGGCAGCGTTCTTCGGTTCGATGTCGGAGGCGGTCCGCATCACGATCGAGGAGTTCGGCCCCGAGAACCTGCGTCCTGGCGACATCGTCGCCGCCAATGACCCCTACCGGGTCGGTACCCACGTCAACGACGTCTGCTTCATCCGTCCGGTTTTCTCCGGTGACCGTATCGTTTCGTTCGTGTCGGTGAAAGCCCACCAGCTCGATATCGGTGGAGTAGTCCCGGGCGGTTTCAGCGCCACGAAGCACAATGTGTTCGAGAACGGCCTCGTTCTCGCCCCGATTCTTCTCTACCGGGACAACAAGCCGGTGAAAAGCACGTTCAACCTGCTGTTCGACAACTCGAGGTTCGGCGGAATCATTCTGCCCGACATCAAGACCATCGATCAGAGCCTCCAGTTCGGCGAACGTTTGATCCTGGAAAGCGTTGAAAGGTACGGACTCGAGGCATATTTCGGCGCGATCCGCTACGCAGTCGACTCGTCAGCGGAGTCGATGGCCTCGGCACTGAGCAAGATTGCCGACGGCACGTATACGGGTGTGGGATACATCGATGCCGATGCGGTCGACCAATCCCGGGAATACGAAATCCACGTCGCTCTCACCAAGGTCGGGGACCGGCTCGAAGTCGATTTCAGCGGCACCTCGCCTCAGGCCCGCACAAGCATCAACGCAGCCGCACTGGATGCGAAGTCCGCGGTGGTGATGGCGCTGAAGTTCCTGATCGACCCCACTACTCCGTACACCTCCGGAGCCTTCCGGAATATCGATGTGGTGCTGCCCGCCGGCACGGTGGTCAGCGCTACGCCCCCGGACGGCGCGATCTTCATGTACTGGGAAGCTACCCAGCCACTGATGAAGGCGATCTTCGAGGCACTCGACACCGCGCTCGGCAAGAACGCGGTTGCCGGCGACTTCGGTTCCATGGGCATCCACAACGCCTACGGCCTCACCGATACGGGGCAACCGTGGGGCAGCATGGCTGTCGGCGGGGGCGAGCACGGGCCGTGGGGGGCCACAAACGAGGGCGACGCGGACAGCTACCAGTCGTTCTACCAGGCCAACGGGATCGACCCTGCCATCGAGTCGATCGAAACTGACAACCCAGTGGTCATCCTGCGCCGTGAGTACGTCGAAGACTCCGCAGGATCCGGATATCACCGCGGTGGTGCCGCTGTTCGCAAGGACACGATGTACCTAACGGCTGCAGAGCATTGGACTACCCTCCTGTCCACGAAAAAAGCTCCAGGAATTGGTGTTTACGGTGGTGGCGACGGCGTCGCCGGTGCAGCGTGGCTGTTCCCCGATGAGGTCGCTCGAGTCGCTGAGCGCCAGGACCTGATCGCGACCGACGACGAAATCTACGCCCGGTCTACGCCGGTCACCGGCGTCATGGATCCCGAATCGAAGGTGCTCGACCCATCCGGCGAGTACTTCTACTACGGGGACAACCCTATCTGGCAGACGACCCCGAACAGCGTCTTCCGCTATCAGACCTGTGCCGGCGGCGGCTGGGGCAGCCCCCTCGACCGGGAACCCGAACGCGTTCTCGACGACGTACGGAACCTCTACGTCAGCATCGCGGGGGCAGAGCGCGACTACGGCGTGGTCGTCATCGGTGATCCGCTTCACGACCCTGAAG
>NZ_JBAQEO010000427.1:0-1734 GCF_049286785.1 Rhodococcus sp. (in: high G+C Gram-positive bacteria)
GCTTCGACCTGAATCTCGTGACCGGGTGGAACAAACCGCAGTACGCGCAAATGGGGCTGTGGCCGGGCGATGAATACTTCGGCCTTCGTTATGAATACGGCGAGGAGTACGCAACAATCCTCAAGGAGCTGTGGACGACCGGTAAGAGCGACTTCAAGGGCCGCTTCTACCAGCTCGACGATTGCCAACTGGGTCTGGTTCCGGACAAACCGGTGGGCCTCATCTGCGCTGGCCAGTCCGATCGTGGACTCAAGTTCACCGCCGAGTACGGCGACTACAGTGATATTTTGGGCCAGGGAACCGGAGTCGAGGGCGTTTCCGAGGTAGTCGGTCGGGTGGAAGCCGCCTGCGCGCGCGCAGAACGGTCGCTCACCACCCTGTTGGTCGTCCTGGTCGTCCTCGCCGAGACCGACGAGGAAGCCGAAGCAAAGGTGGCCCGTTACGTCGAGCACGCAGACACCCGTGCCATCGCCACCATGCAGGGCGACGCGAGCCTCGATGCGAACGGTTCGACGGCGGGCCTGCTGACGAACGCCGGCAATGCCACGTTCCAGAACCTCGAGAAGATCATCGGATCGCCGTCCACTGTCGCGGCATATTTCGACGAGCTCGCCGAGATCGAAAGTCTCGAAGGCGTAATCATGGTCTTCGACGAAGCCATCGCCGGTCTCGAGATGTTCGGCAACGAGGTTCTTCCGCGAATGCGAAGCCGGGCAGCAGATCCCGCCACTGCATCTTCCTGACGACTGTCGCCAGGTCGCCACAACTCGTGACTCACAAGAAAGAGGCAATCTCCGTGACGAATTCGACATACCCAGATCGCTTTGGAATATTCCAAGCACCATTTCACAAGTTCGGGATTCACCCCGCTGTTCTCTTCGAGCGTGATCTGCAACTGATCCAGCGCGCCGAGGAACTCGGATTCCACGAAGCGTGGGTCGGCGAACACCATTCGGGCGGACACGAACCCATCGGCGCACCCGATGTCTTCATGGCTGCAGCCTCTCAACGCACACGTACGATCAAGTTGGGTACCGGGGTCAACTCCCTCCCGTACCACAACCCCTTCATGGTCGCCGAGCGGCACGTGCTGCTTGATCACCTCAGTCGAGGCCGCGCGATCATGGGATTCGGTCCCGGCCAGCTGGCGAGCGACGCCCACATGATGGCCGTCGAGACGGCCGAACAACGGGACATGATGCTCGAATCCGCCGATGTGATCGTCCGGTTGATCCGGGGTGAGACGGTCTCGAAGAAGACCAGTTGGTTCGAGCTTCGCGATGCGCGGCTGCAGGTCCTCCCGTACGACGGTGAACTCGAGACCGTCGTCGCCTCGGTGGCGTCGCCGTCGGGTCCCCGGACCGCCGGACAGCTGGGGCTGGGCATGCTCAACCTCGCCAGCACCGGGGCAGGGGCTTTTGAAGCGCTGCGAGATCATTGGTCAATCGTCGAGACCGAAGCCGCAAAGTCCGGGGCGAGCGTGTCGCGTAAGAACTGGCGGTTGGCCGCAATCATGCACATCGCCGAAACCGAGGAGCAGGCTCGCAAGGAGTGCGCATACGGATTCGAGGAGATCTGGAACTACCTTGGACAGATCTCGCCGTTGCCCACCTCCCAGGCCACCACACTCGAAGGGAAATTGGACGAGGCAATCAACGCTGGCATGGTATGCATCGGCACCCCGGACACGGCAATCGAGCTGATTCGCAAGCTGGGTAAGCAGACCGGCGGGTT
>NZ_JBAQEO010000428.1:0-2996 GCF_049286785.1 Rhodococcus sp. (in: high G+C Gram-positive bacteria)
ACCCCACCGTGCAGATCCGCCGCCGAGCCGTCCAGGACCGTGAGCAGAGAACGCGGCTACGACTCAGCGGGCACGAGCCGCGACAGTTTGCAGTGGAACGGGAAGCGGCCCGGCGCCGTCTCGTCGACGGACTCGATCAGCGCGTCCTCACCCTCGACGCTCACGATGACGAACACCGATGTGCCTTCGGCGTGCACCTTGACACGGTCACCCACCTGCAAACCCGCGCGGGTTCCCGGATTCTCGGTCATAAGACATGACTAACCCGTCCGGTTTCGGTGTGCAAGCCGCCGATATTTGGCGGGTTCGATTCGATCTTTGCTCCGACTGCCGCATCGGGCGCGCCAAGCGCTGTGCCGATAGCCGATCGGCTACATGCAGCAGGGTCACTATCACCTGCCCTGTTGGATCGCTACTGTGCCAGGTGTGAGGGAACCGGTGCTGGATCGGCACGTCGACGTTGCACAGCTGTGGCAACTGGCCAGTGAGGCGGCCCGGAAGGGCGAGAAGTGGGGGCAGCGCAAGAAGTCGGTGAGCGACGCCATGGTGACCTACTACGCCCAGCTGCGACGTGACAGACGCGGCGCGAAACGGTGGGTCGCCGAGGTCGTTGATCTCCTGGGATATTTCGATCTGTCCGCGGACTGGCACGCAGTTGAGAAAGGCCTGCAAATACTCGACCAAGCTGACGGTGACGTCACCGGTGCCGGTGCTGAGCTACAGCGGCTCGAGGTCGTGCCGGCTTCCTCGACGAAGAACTCTCTCTTCAAGAGCTCCTAGTAGGGCGGAGTCAGGCGAACCGCTCACGTTCGCGATCCCTCGTCGAGGACGTCACGCATTATTGGAAGACCGACCAGATCGCCGCGACGGCGAGCGTGACGATGAGGGAGCCGGGGCTATATCCTCGTTCGGCCTGGCCCAATGGGGGCTAACGGTGCACCGGTTTATCTGCCCTGGATAGGTGTGGCTACTTCGGGTTGTAATTGCGGCGGCTGCGCTCCTGAACCCTTCAGGAACCTCAAATAGAACGCCACGAACACCAGGACGATGCCGACGTTCACCAGCAGCCGCTCCCAGAAGTGGTGCCTGAAGAACAGGACGTCCACGCCGACCACGACGGCTACCAGCGCGAGCACGTAGAGCACGACGGCTGCCTGCCTTCCCATCTTCCCGTTCTACTCCGCGCGGTCGCAGCGAGAGGGAGAGCCGGTGCTCGGATCGGAGGTGCCCCAGAAATGGTCGTTAGCGGGAGCTGGCCTCATGAGACACCGCAGGATTGAGACGCACGAAGGGCAGTTGCTGCTCAGCCGGCGCTGCCTCTGCGATAACGGATATGGGTGGTTAGCGGTGAGTGGAGCACCTCGACGGGCTCCAAGCCGAACGTCTCGACGCCGTCGAACATGCGCTCGCCGCTGCCTAGTAGGACGGGTGCGATGTCGAGGGTGAGTTCATCGATCACGCCGGCGTTGAGTGCCTGTCGGACTGTCGAAGCGCCACCGGCGATGTCCACGCCGTTGCCGTCGGCCGTTTCGAGCGCCTGCGCGTAGGCGGCGTCGAACCCCTCCGTGACGAAGTGGAAGGTGGTCCCGCCCTCCATCTCGATCGGTTCGCGGTGAGTGAGCACGAAGACCGGGGCGTGATATGGCGGCTCGGATCCCCACCATCCGTCCCACGCCTCGTTCCACTCACCGAGGATCGGCCCGAACATGTTGCGGCCCATGACGTAGGCGCCGCGAGGGCGCATGAGCCATCCGTTGGCCGTCTTGTCGGCTTCGGTCGCGCGCGGGTCGCCGATATGCCAGCCGTGCAGCTCGCCGCCGCGCTTGCCCAGCGGATTGTCCCGGCTCTGCTCGGGTCCGGCGACGAAGCCGTCGAGCGAGATCGACATGTGGCAGGTGGTGTCGGACATCGGCATCTCCCAGGAAGCAGTTGCGGGTTGCAGGTGGTAGGCGTCACCGTAACAAGTGGTGGGGGTCGCAAGTGCTATACACGGCACGGTGAGGCCGAAGGCTGGACAGCCGCGCTCGGGGTGCGCGATCGGATGAATCGCCGCAGGATCGACGGCAGGTGTGCTGTGCCCGCTGCACCGCACGAACCCAAGGAACCCTCACCGGCACGTTCCGATTGTCGTCCCATGACTGGAACTCGCTGACCTGCGAAGTCCCGTAGAGGTGGTCCGGGTGAAGAATCTCGAACTGGGGCGTCAAACGGTGCAGACATGTGCTCCCAACCGCGGCAAGTATCGGAATCTGCGAGAAACTCGCGGATTGCACGCATAACTCATGGAATCCATCAGTTTCGAGCGAAATCGAGGGCGGGGGCTACTTGGCGCTATGTACCGCCGCGACCAGCTGAAATCGGAGGATTCCGCATGCAACCCGACCAATCGAACCTGCGCGCACTCCGGTACTGGTCCAGTCCTTCCGTTAGGGGACCTGCCGTCACTGCAGGTCAAACCCTCATTCTGCCGGATCGATCGTCGGTCGGACGAATCGTCGTCCCCCCGCGGGCCGCGTATCGGCGGCCCGCAACCTTGCCCCATGTCCGCTGATCCAGGCAGCATCCGCGACGACGCCGACCGCTGCCAAACTTTGCCGTCGGTGACGTCTCGACCGATCCCGCACACCATCACGGCGTCTGCCCGCACCGAACGGACATCGAGCGGCGGATCCACACCTCCATCGCACCGTTCGAGGTCGCAGCCGAGGAGTCGTTCCCCGCGGCAGCCGGATTCGCCGTCACGGTCATCGTGCACCCCTTCGACGCGGCGACGGGCCCGCCACGCTATCTGCCCCCGCGGAGCCCGCCGAGTGGGCGCGCACGATCTTCTCGACCGTCGACGGCCGCACCCCTCTAGCGAGATCACCCCTAGTACTGCAACGACAGTTTGTGATGTCGACGTTTGTAGTGGCTGGCGCGGGCCCTGGCCTGGCTGGCGCGGCGCCAGTTCGACCAGTGCCAGACATGGGTAAGGGCGTGTTGGACTGGGCAGGCGA
>NZ_JBAQEO010000429.1:0-4646 GCF_049286785.1 Rhodococcus sp. (in: high G+C Gram-positive bacteria)
CTACACGACCGTTCGGAGGATGTTCACGAAGTCGTTCGAGAACAAGGAACTCTCAGCGCGCGAAGGCCGTACGAGGCCCAGCCGAGACGAGTTCGTTCGCGGAGCTCAGTGGGCGGCAGCGCAGGCCCTTCTCGTCGATCCCGAAGAGACCCTGGCCCGCCTGAACCGGGACGACATCGCCCTCGACGAGCGCGTCGAGGACTTTTGGGCTGCGCGTCCAGAGTTGTCGGCAGTGCGTCAGTTCGCACAGTCGCGGTTGATTGCGCCGTGGGCGTTGTTCGGTGCTGTGCTGGCGCGGTCTCTCGCGGTAGTGCCTCCGCGCGTGGTCCTTCCTCCGCTGATCGGTAGCCACGGAAGCGTCAACTCGTTCGTCGCGCTCGTCGGTCCGTCGGGCGCGGGTAAAAGCGTCACCCGCGCTGCGGCACGCGACCTGGTCCAGCTCAAGCTTCCCGGCGACGGGCGGCTTCATGCGCCAAACGTCGGCAGCGGTGAAGGGATGGTGGATCAGTTCGCCGCCTACGACGCCAAGGCCAAGGAATACGTCGGACTGCGGACTCGGGTCATGTTCACAGTGGACGAAGTCGAGTCTCTTACCGTGCAGGGTGGCCGCAGCGGGTCCACGCTGTTTCCGACTGTTCGCTCTGCGTGGACCGGCGATGCGCTCGGGTTCGCCAATCGTGATAAGACCAAGTCGGTTTTCGTGGAGGCGCACCGATATCGACTGACGATGATCGTTGGAGCGCAGCCGACCAAAGCGCAGCCGCTCCTGGACGATGCCGACGGCGGTACCCCGCAGCGCTTCCTGTGGATGCCGACAACCGACCCGAACGCGCCGGACGTCGAGCCGGCAGAGCCCAGTCCGATCACCGTGGGGCCTTGGCCGCCCACGAAGACCGGATTCTCAGTGAGCGGTGTTGAGGCGGCCGAAGTCGCACTGGTGACCACGCCTCCTGACCCGAAGAGTTTCGTTGTGCTCGCGATCCCCGAATGCGTACGGGAAGACGTGCTGGCGCAGCGAAAGAAGGTGCTGCGTGGTGATCCCAGCGCGAATCCTCTCGACGGCCACGCCCTCATGACACGTCTGAAGGTTGCGGTCGCTCTGATGGTGTTGAACGGCCGCTTCGACAAAGTGGGCGAGGACGACTGGGATCTCGCGGGCGTTGTGATGGAGGTTAGCAATCGCACCCGTCGCGAGGTCGAGAAGGTTATCGCCTGCGAAGCGGAGAAGTCCAATCAGGCCCGAGGCGAAGCCGAAGGACGGCGTGAGCTCGCCAAGGTGGACGTGCTGCAGAAGGACGGCCTTGCGCGGGTCTGCGATCGCATCATGAAGAAGCTGAAGGAGGTCGGTGAGTTGAAGCGCTCGGATATGCCGGACTTTCTCGGTCGAGACAAGGGCTTGAAGGACGACGCTGCCGAACTCCTCGCGGCACGGGGCGAAGTGGAACTCGTTCGCTACAAGGCCAAGAACGGTTCGCCGACATGGCTGATCAGACTCGTTGAGAAGGAGTGATGGCGCGTGCGAACAGTGACCAGGCACAAGGGGGTACAGGGGTACGGGTACCCCCATGCCCCGCGTCAACCCAAAATTAGGGTCCCCTTGAAAGGCCAGGTAGAAGAGAGAGATTCATTCGTGGGGAGGCCCCTCAAGGGGGCAGATCGGAAAGGTAGCCGGGTACAGGTACCCATGTACCCCCTACCCGGTCCTAGTGGCAGTCACAGCCTCAACACCACACCCCGGCAAGGTGCCGAAGTTGTCTTACAAGGAGCAGACATGAGCATGGAATTGACGATGAGTTTTCCGGAGAAGGGGACGGTCGGTAGGCCCCGTGAAGAGCGAGCGGTGGAAGGCGCGGTGCTGGCATACCGGGCGGTAGTGGAGTGCTCGGCGGAGGGGAAGCTGCCGAACGTGAAGACCATCTGCAAACACGCGGGAGTGTCAGCAACAGATCGTAATCCGTTGAATAGCGCGTACTTCTTCCATCTCGGACGGACCCTGTGCGTGGAGGCCGGACTGTTGACGGTGGCGGCTCGTGGGCGGTCCCAGGTGTATTCGGTAGTGGGGCAGTTGCTTACCGACGAAGAGGTCGCAGAGCGAGTGGCGGAAGTCATCACTCCAGAAAGGGTGGCGCTCCAACGGGGAGGTCGAAACATGATCAAGGCTAATCGTTTAACTGATACCGAGTTCAAATGGGACCGTTGCTGCCTCGGTGCTGTGTGTGCTTCTCTGCCCGGTGAGGCCGCGTCTCCGCGAGGTGCCCTGTGACGCGGCGCTGGGCGTGGGTTTACGAGGAGCTGCGAGACCTTCAGGCCGCCGACGCGGAAGAGCTGCGACGCCAGCGCGAAGAGGAACGGGCGCAGCTCGCCCCACGACTGTCTCCCGAGCCCGTTCCTGCCCCGGCCGACGAGGTAGTGGATCTGGGGCTGATGCATTACGAGGACGCGGTCGTCGAGGTACGACGCACCACCCCGCCACCGCGCCGGGTGCGTAGGCGTAACCACCGCACCTGACCCCCTTCGCTGCGGCTGGCCGTCGCCGCATCGGACAAGTGGTGCGGCTGGGCGGTACGGGCAGGGTGCACCCCAAAACTCAAGCGCTAGGGCGAAAATTCTGGCCCGTGGGGCTGGCGTAGGGCTATAGGCGAGGCTCATTCATTCGTCGTTGCAGTTGAAAGCTCTACTCGGACAGCGTTACTGACGTGTGAGCTGAACGTTTGGACCGGTAGGCTGTGAGCAAACGCTGGACGGCAAGGGAGCGAAACATGACCAACCGCTATGCAATTCGTGAACAGACCACCGGAAGATTCCAGGCGCGGTGGTACGACGACGGAGGAAAGCGCCGAAGCAAGACGTTCGGGACGCGGACTGAGGCGAAGCGCTTCCTGGAGAACATCAGGGCCGACCGCAACCGGGGCGACTACATCGACCCCAGCGATGCACGGCGCAGCTTCCGTGAGGTCGCGGAGCTGTGGTTGGGCAGCCGCAACCTGCGACCCAAGACCGCGCAGTCGTACCGGACGATTCTGGAGCAGCGCATCTATCCCACCTTCGCGGATAGGGCGGTTGGCAGCATCACCACGATGGACCTGGTCGCGTGGATTACGGACCTGTCGTTGCACGGTAAGCGGGTCGGTCACAACAACAAGCCCACCAACGCGGAATTACCTCGCGCCGAACGAGACGCGCGGTACAGGGAGCGAGCCGGCCGAACCTCTGTAGGGAAGCCGCTGGCACCGGGCACGGTCCACAACGCAGTGCGAGTAATGCGCCAGGTGCTTGACGCCGCCGTGCGCGCCCGGTACCTACGGGGCAACCCGGCGCACGGCCTCACCCGCGACGACTTGCCCAAGGCGCACCGTGATACGGCATCGACGGCGTACCTGTCGGCGGCTCAGGTAGAGCGGCTGGCCGTGGCGATGGAGGAGATGAGCGGTGACGCCGCCTATGGGCTGCTGGCGCGGTTTGCCGCGCAGACGGGAATGCGAGCAGGGGAATGTTGCGGCCTGCGATGGGAGAACGTGGACCTACTGCGCGGGCGGATTACCGTCGCGGAGAGCATCAGCACTGTGAAGAACGGCGACTGGACCGTGGTCCCGCCGAAGAACGGTAAGGCGCGCGTCGTGCCCATCCCGCCCCCGCTGCGCGACGCGCTCGCCGACCTTGCAGCCGAGCGCGGCAAAGCGGGGGCATTCGCGCCCGAGGCGTACGTGTGGCCCGGACCCGACGGAGCGACCACGCCGATGAGCTGGGGCCGCGACTTCTACCTGAAGTGGTGGAAGACTGCCGTCGCCAAGGCAGGACTGCCGAGCGCGCTCCGCTTCCACGACATGCGCCACACCTGCGCGGCGTTGCTGATCGCGGCCAACGTCCCCGCGAAGGCCATCCAGGTGCACCTGGGCCACAGCTCCTTCAAGATCACGATGGACACGTACGGGCACCTGTACGAGGACGCCAGCGATCACGTCGCCAACGCGATGGGTGCAGCGTTCGCGGCCCCGGCAGCACCAGCGATGGGGAACGTGCGAGCGATCAGGGGCTAATCGCTTGGTGGCGTTATCTGGAGGAGTCGATATGTGTGGTGGACTTCGTTCGTGATCTCGTCTGTCACTCGTGATACCGCGATAATCGCGTCGTACTCGGCCGATAATGGGAAAATTCCAAATTTCGGCTGTGCGGCCTCGTCGATGAAGCCGGAAATGGTCTCGCCTGTTCGAGTGTCGGTTGCGGCAAATGTATTTCTTTTAGTATCGGCTCGGAAGATGAAAATTCGAGCGCGAATTGGTTCCTCTTCCTCATCGGGAGTGAGGTCATTTACGGTTTCGACCATATTCACCAGCTTCTCTTTTGAAAGGCGGGCTTCATGGTAAGTGGCGTCGTCATTTGCGAGTGCCATGACGGCAGGTCCGTCCATTCGGGCCACATGGGAAACAAATGTGCGGAAACTCTTGGCGGCCCTCGGCGTCAGGCTTCGGACTGCCTGCCGGAAATCGTCGGAACCTTCGTCCATTGCCAATGTGTCGACAATTGTTTTGGCGGCTTCCTCAAAGACTGATCCGAAGAGGTCAAATCGTCCTGTGGACCCAATATCGATGACTACACTTGCTGCTGAAAGGCTCACGATCTCACTTGCCGTTTGGCTGAGGATATCG
>NZ_JBAQEO010000430.1:0-1926 GCF_049286785.1 Rhodococcus sp. (in: high G+C Gram-positive bacteria)
TCGCCTGCCCAGTCCAACACGCCCTTACCCATGTCTGGCACTGGTCGAACTGGCGCCGCGCCAGCCAGGCCAGGGCCCGCGCCAGCCACTACAAACGTCGACATCACAAACTGTCGTTGCAGTACTAAGATGCTCTTTTCCATCCTGGGTGTCCCCATGACGTCGTACAACCGTTGCCAGAGCTGCATATTCGACTTGCGGTGGGCGTCGAACGTAGCTTGCAAAGTCACCAACTGAACGTCTGCCGGGACTTGCTGCTTCACCTCTGGTCCGTGGGGTGGTGGCTCCTGTCCCCACCAGGGCGACCACTCCGATCTGGCTTCAGCCTCGGTCATCTTGGAAAGTCTTTCCAGTAACGTGCGACAGGCGACGGGTGAGGAAAGCACCTGCTCAAGGCATCGGTGATAGTCCGGGGGCTGCATTTGCTTGTGTTCGAGCATTGCACATCGCTCCCAAGTACTCCGTCCTGAGACGAAGAGATCGACTTTACACCTGAGATCTCGGAGTAGCACGTGCGCCCGATGACGATGATCGGATCGCTGGCGGCAACGACTCCGGAACCTGCACCGGGACGAAGTGGTGTTCGAGCGCGGGCCGGCGGCAGTCTGCACTCGTTCCGTATGTGGATATCCTTATCCGGGCGCCTCCGCGGTCCAACCCTCACCCGAGACCGCGGTACCGGGGATCAGGGTCATGCCGTCATCGGCGGTCTGTGAATCAGGTTTTGAGTCTCGAACGTAGTCCTCTGCTGTCAGAGGCGGGTCACCCTCGATAATCGGTTCTTCCGGGTCGATCTCGTCCCAGTCGTCTTCCGGTGCGCTCTGGTCGTCAGTCACGGAACTGTGGTCCTTGTCAGAGGGAGGGGTGGGGTCGGACGAGGTGGTGTTGATGAGCAAGCCTATCGCAACGCCAGCGACCACGACCGTTCCAGCGGCAAACAACAGCGGCTTGCGCATGGCGCTCCTTGCGATCGGCGGCTACTTGTAGTTCACGCTATCTGGTTCGATTACGCCAGAGCACTTGGTGCAGGGAACCTGCAGCGAGACGAATCGGCACCCCACACGGCTTGGAGCTGGCCGGTGCCCACCGGTAGCGGATCGATGACCGGTCAACGATGCGTCAGCGGATCTTCCGGCGGTCCTCGAAGATGGAAGCAGGATCGACCGGGCTCATGGAAGGTGCTGACGAGTGCGATACACAGGAAGCGCAGAGGTCGACCGCATGTTCTGTCTGAAGGACGAGGATGAACGCGCATGGGAGGAGCTTCCGCCACTTCCAGAAATCGGTTTCGGCCTAGCCGCCAGCGATCCCGGGATGGTCTACGTCTATACCGGGATGTACATGGGTCCGCCTCGATCTCAAGGTGGAAGTGCTCGGCGACCGTCCAGCCACTGTCGACGACGGTTGGGAAGACATCGAAGAGGTATCGTTCGAGACGTTTTCCGACACTGTCGCCGTGCTGACCGGCTCGGAGACGCCGATCGCTGGGTTTCCGCCCACCGTCCTCTCCGCCGGCGCGGGCACCTATCGCGTCCGAGTCCACTCATTCGGGCGTGACCTTATGTGGGACCTCGTCGCGGAGGTGCCGGTCGAGAAGTACAAGATTCAGATCTGGCCCGCCGCACTAGCTGGCTCGGTCGTGGTCCAACATCGGAGTGTGCACGCGGTCATGGGCCGCTGAAAGGTCTCCGATTGTGCTCGCTCATCGATCGGTGTCCGGTCGGTGCTATCCGAGGGTGTTGGGTGCGGCGTCTTGTGCACGCACGGACAGGTGTCACCTGTATTAACCTGGATGCACCGATTCGGTTGGGTCGGTGAGCGGGTCGTAACGGCGAAATGCCCTGTCGTGGTGGAAGAATTGGACTTCTCACAGAACCTTTTCAACCATCCCGAAGGGCATCTCGTAGGTGCAACTATCTCATACCC
>NZ_JBAQEO010000431.1:0-1763 GCF_049286785.1 Rhodococcus sp. (in: high G+C Gram-positive bacteria)
ACCTACGAGATGCCCTTCGGGATGGTTGAAAAGGTTCTGTGAGAAGTCCAATTCTTCCACCACGACAGGGCATTTCGCCGTTACGACACGCTCACCGACCCAACCGAATCGGTGCATCCAGGTTAAAAGGGAGTGGACAATGCGTGTCTTCAACGATGTCGACGAGCTCGTCGGGGCGGTCGGCGATCACCTCGGGTACGGCCCTTGGCTGGAGATCACCCAGGACCGGATCGATAGGTTCGCAGATGCGACAGACGACTGGCAATGGATCCATGTCGACCCGGACCGTGCCGCGGACGGGCCCTTCGGGGCGACGATCGCTCACGGATATCTCACCGAGTCGCTGATCCCGAAGCTCGCTGAAGACATATTCCGCGTTGACAACGTCCGGATGGGAATTAATTACGGTTCCAACAAAGTTCGCTTTCCGCATCCGGTACGTGCGGGTTCCCGCGTGCGGGCCGGCGCGACCCTGGTCGCGGCTCAGCACACTCCCAACGGTGTTCAGGCGGTGATCACCATCATCGTCGAGATCGAAGATGCATCTAAGCCTGCATGCATCGCGGAGACCGTGCGTCTTCTCGTTCCCTGACGTTCGGGAGTCAGGTCCACTTTGAACTGGTGTGTGAACGCCTTAATGGTTCAGTCGCCTCGAAAGGACATCCAGTGACCTCGCTTGGGTTGAGCGCGTTCGGTATGACGGGTCCCGATCTGCTGGAGTTGGCAATATGTGCCGACCAACTGGGATTCGATACCCTGTGGCTCGGAGAACACGTCTTCCATCCACTCGGGTACGGAAGTGATCACCCGACAGATGGGACGCAGGCGCACAGCCACCACATCGGCCCGATAATCGACACTGCCACCGAACTTACGGATCCTTGGGCCGTGCATGCGGCGATCGCAGCGACCACGTCACGCATCAAATTGGGCACCGCCGTGTATCTGGTTCCGCTCCGACACCCGTTGATGACCGCACGTACCACGATCACCGTTCAGGAGTTGAGCGGTGGACGTGTCCTTCTCGGGGTGGGCGCCGGTTGGTTGGAGGAAGAGTTCACAGCGCTCGGAGTTCCTTATAAGACTCGGATCTCGCGGACCGAGGAGTGCATAGAGGTGCTGCGGTCGGCGTGGTCGGGGAAACCGTTTATCCACAACGGCAAGCACTTCGACATCGGTCCCGTTCACGTTCATTCTCGTCGGGTCGAGGTTCCCGTCATCCTGGGAGGAAACGGACCCAAAGCGTTGGCGCGGGCTGCGCGTCTCGGGGACGGATGGTTTACCTCCGGCACTCCCACATTCGAGGGGGCGCTCGAGTTGGTTACCGAGATCACGCGCCTCCGTGAAGAATGCGGTACAGCAGGTCCTTTCGATTGCTATGTTCGTATCAAGGCCACGGAAGAAACCCAGATCCGGAAATACCACGATCATGGTATGACCGATCTGGTGGTGTGGGCCGACGCGTTCTGGAAGGGTGCAACCCTGGAGGAGAAGCGAGCCAGGCTGGGAGAGGCAGCCGCCAATTTGGGTGTGCGGCCGGGTGGATATCGGTCCGCGACCGTGTAGGTGGATCGGCCTGAAGTCCGCGAATACTGCTGCGGCACTGGTTAGTCCCCAGTACCGAGGCGGGCGGCGTGCCGGCATTTCCAGCTTCCTCCCACGCATCATCACGCAATCCCTTGACAGTGATCGCGGAACGTATAGCTACGTGGTGATGGAGTAGATCGGATCCCCGCCGATAAGCGTGGTGATCACCTGCTCGG
>NZ_JBAQEO010000432.1:0-3864 GCF_049286785.1 Rhodococcus sp. (in: high G+C Gram-positive bacteria)
GGACACGCGGGTCTCTTTCTGGTCGGGACGAGTTGGTCGCACTTCTCATCCTGCCGATAGAGACCCGCGCCCTCAGCTACCGACTCGCACCGATCGCGTCACCAACCTCATGAACCGCAACAACTAGTTTTCACTTGCCGTCGACACTGCACTCGGTTGTTGACGGGTTCTCCCGACTGGCGTACACAGAATCGCTCGACGACGAAAGGCATTCTGCTATCGGATTCATACACCGCGCCAGGGTGTTCTTCGCCGCCCACTTCCATCACGCACATCCGCCGGATCGTCACGGACAATGGCTCCTGCTACCGCGCCAAGGACTTCGCCAAGGTCCTGCACGGGTCCACTGTCCGAATCCCTGGGCCGACCGGAGAGCAGCAACGCGCCGAGGCCTTGAAGGTGTGGAACGTGCACTACATCTACCATCGACCTCACACTGCAGTCGGCAACCGGCCGCCCGCGAGCAAGCTCCGTGCCGGTGTAACCAACGTCATGGCCTCGTACACCTTGAGGAGCTGACGACCAGCGCTACTGCACACGGAAACGAGTGAGTCAACTATGCCGATCGTCATTCTGTCGGGGGGATCTGCAATGGTTACCAACAGTCCTCAACGCCGCGTGCCTCGATGGGGACAAGGAACTAGGCCTATAGGATCGGTGCGATATGATTTACCTCGATTACAACGCATCAACGCCGGTCGACCCGCGGGTCACGGCGGCCGTTTTCGAAGCTTCGTCCCAGTTCGCGAACCCCTCGAGTGTGCAACACAGCAGCGGCCAGGGCGCCGCTGAGGTGGTTGAAGAAGCACGAAGCCGAGTCGCTCGCCTCGTTGGTAGGCCTCCACGTGACATCGTGCTGACGAGTGGCGCCAGTGAAGCAGCTGCTATCGGGATCATTGGCGCGGCGCTTGGCGGCACCAACCGACCGAATATTGTTGTAGCGGCCACTGAGCACAAAGCGATACTTTCAGCAGCCTCTGTGGCCGCCAAATTGACGGGTGGACAGGTGAGGCATGCTCGTGTCGAGCGGTCTGGAATCGTCGATCTTGCGCACCTCGCAGATGTCGTGGACGACACCGTCTCAGTTGTTGCGGTGATGGGCGCTAACAACGAAACGGGGGTTTTGGGACCCTTGACGGCCGCGTCTGTGGTAGCTCGCCGCCATGGCGCACTCCTCTTTGCTGACATAACCCAGCTCGCGGGCAAAGGTGAGATGTCCCACGTGGTTCGTTGCGCAGATTTGCTGGTCTGTAGCAGCCATAAGATCTACGGACCAAAAGGGGCAGGTGCGCTCGTCGCATCCCGACACGTTCAGCACGCCCTCGTCCCCATATTTCCAGGCGGTGGGCAAGAGTTTGGTCTGAGGGGTGGGACGCAGAACACCGCAGCACTGGCGGGTTTTGGCGTGGCCGCTCAATTAGCTGAGAAGGAGCAGGCGAATGATGCACGCCGACTCAACGACCTCATGGCCACGTTAATCTCCGGACTACGTTTGCGCCTCGATCAGGTAGAGATCAACGGTTATGAAGCCGAACGGCTGTCCAACACGTTGAACGTGCGCTTCCGTAGTGCCGACTCAGAGGCGGTCATGGCCTCGATGCCCCGCGTCGCTGTTTCTTCCGGCAGCGCTTGCCAGTCCGCGATGCCTACTCAATCACATGTATTGATCGCGATGGGTCTGACTGATCGCGAAGCCTCCGAGTCGATCAGGATCTCACTAGGCCGCCCTACTACGCGCGAAGAAATTACAGACGCGATTGAAGAGATCGCATCCGCAGTGACGCGTGTTCGCGAGCTGACAAGGCAATCGGAAGGCTGACCATGACCCTCGAACAATCTGCGGTCCCGACGTTCGCGAATCATCAGACGTTCCATCCACGCTTTGGATGGATCAAGAAGGGTTACGACGCCGCAGCCAAGAACCCTAACGTCTTCAATCTGCCAGGGGCACCAATCGAACTTGGTGTTGGAAAGAATATGGTTGAAGCAATTCGTTTTTGGTCGACGGCTACTAGAGTCATCACGCGCAAGCCTCATCCCGAGAGGCCCCGCGTGGCTGTCTCAACGCCAACGCACTTCGGTCGGGCGTTCCTAGATGACGATTATGGGCTAGACCCGTACATGGAAGATCAAAGCACCCTGTGGATCCTGCATTGGCAAGCCCTTTCAGCAGAAACGATCCTGCCAATATGGCGATTGACATTCAACGACTTCGGTGCGGTTGAATTCACCGAGGATGAGTTACTGCAGTATTGCGTGGACGAGGTAGCGGCCACCACGTGGCAGCAACCGAAAATTTCAAGCATCCAGAAGGACGTTGACTGCCTTCTCCGCATGTACACGCGACGAGAGACACGCGGACGACAGACGCTCGACGACCTACTGGATTCCCCATTCCGAGAACTGCAGATCCTCCAACCTTCTCCCGGCTCGAGAAAGAGTTACCGATTCGTCCGGGGTGAGAAGCGGGGGCTCCCGGCCGCAGCGATCACATACGCATGCCTCGACTACATGAGCCGTGACGCTGGTGGAAGTAGAACCATCTCGATTACTCGACTTGCCGTCGATCCCGGTTCGCCCGGCCGAATAATGAAACTGACCGAGCAAGATATTGTGAGCGCGATCGAGCAATCGGCTCGGGAAGCGACCGGGATCCGGCTTGCACGACCAGCGGGGGCGACACAGTTAACGGTTGACTCGCATCCAACCTTGATTGCTCACGCCGTGATGTGGGCTCATCACACTCGGAGACGTTCGGACCTGTTCGGGGCCGAGAGCCTCGAAGTCGCAGGCCTCGCCGCAAGGGAGTCGGCCATCTCTGACGACGCGTTAGAACGCGCAGTCACGAAATCGACCGCAAAGGAATCGCGCAAAGGGTCCGCGAAGGGAACTGCCGCATGACAACACTTTCGCAGTACGTACGCGCGCGCCCGCGGTTCAGTCGGTCAGCAAACGTCGAGCGCGATCACGGATCGCGAGCGGTCGAAGGTTACGTTCCAACAGGGCGTGCGATCGACGTTGTTGGCAGAATCGCGCGAGGACTTTCTGATCCTGCCGCAGGACGTGCCTTTTCTATTACCGGGCCTCATGGTGGCGGCAAGTCGTCACTGGCGGTGTTTCTTGACGGGCTTCTGTCTGCAGAGAGCACACGTGCACACTCTGAATCTCACACAATTCTGCGTATGGTCGACGAGGTTGTCGACAACCAACTCGTCCAAGGCCTGCAGAGTGTGGGGGCCCAGAAAGAAGGGATGATTCGTGCCTTTGCAACTGCGAAGGCTGAACCCGTTTCGGCCACCATTGCGCGCGCGTTGCATTCCGGCGCCGAGCGCACCTTTGGGGCGACGCAGACCATCGTGCCAAGAAGTTATAGCGAGAGTGAAGCCAATCGAACACTGACGACGAGCGAGATTCGGGACACCATCAAGCGGATGTGCGCCACTCGTCCAATGATCCTGATCATCGATGAGTTCGGAAAAAATCTTGAGGCCTACGCCGAATCCGGACACCTTGGCGATCCCTACCTTCTGCAGGAATTAGCAGAGTCGACACAGGGAAAAGACCCGCTTCCATTGGTGATCATCACCATGCAGCATTTGTCATTTGAGGAGTACGTACAGGAGACGTCCGCAGCACGTAGACGCGAGTGGTCGAAGGTGCAAGGACGTTTCCAAGATATCCCCTACGTCGAAACATCAGCCCAATCCCGCAGGTTGATGATCGCCAGCCTTGACCGGAGGACGAAGAAGCTAGATTCTGCCGCAGCGAAGTGGATCAAGAGCAACCAAAGGACGTTTGAAGACTTGGGTCTGCGCGATCTCGTAGAGGACGCGTCCGCTGCCATTCCGTTGCACCCCTTAACAC
>NZ_JBAQEO010000433.1:0-2417 GCF_049286785.1 Rhodococcus sp. (in: high G+C Gram-positive bacteria)
GGACACACCTCTTCGTGCCGGACAGCGCCGGGGCGAATCAGGCGGTGCAACAGTTCCTCTTCGGGCGGGAAACCACATGGAGCGCGCGGGGGATGCTTGTGCTTCCCGCAGACGGGCGCGTGACGAAAGCGGTCAGCACCGACACCGTGGACACGCGCGGCGGGGTCACGTACCCCGTGACGGGGCGCGTCGTCTTCCCTGCCGTCGAGACCGACCCGCCGACCGACATCTCGCTGGAGCGGGCGTTCATGAAGCACCGCATCACGACGGCACAGGGCGCTGCGGATGAGATCCGGTTCGCGGTGTCGTATGACGGCGGGATCACGTTTCCGAACTACAACGACATCGCGGCGGCTCCGCTCTCGACGGGCGGAGTCACCGTGCTACCCCCGGTAGAACTCGATCAGACTGGCCCGCGCGTCATGCTGATGATCCAGTACACGGGGCGTGCCGGGAAGAACGCCTTCAACTTCTACGGCGGGTGGATCGTGCTCGGGATTCGCGGTGCCGAAGTGCCGAACTTCGACGCGACGCCGATGGGGAGCAACCTGTGAGCCTGAGTCGGCGCAAGGTGGGGCTCTCCTCGGTCGCGGCTCCGCGCGCAGCGGTGAACGTAAACGTCCTGAACGCGAACCTCGGGACGATTGAGACGACCCTGAACAACCTCGTGGAGAATGTCGAGGAAAAGGACGTGCTCGGCTACTGGCAGACGCCGGACTTCTTCACGACGGACTACACGGCGACGGCGGGGCTCCAGACGGCCACCGAGACGGACGTGCAGTCCAGCCGCTACCGCGTCGTCGAAGGGGTTCTCGGGAAGACACTATTCTGGAACTTGTTCGTCAACACGGTCACCCTGACGGCGAACGCGAGCCCCATTGTGAAGCTCCCCGGTGGGCTGGTGAGCGCGGCGTATGCCTACGGGTTCGCGCACTGCAACAACGCGGGCGTCTTCGCGCTCGGGATGTACAACATCATTATGGACAGCGATCTGGTCACGATCTCGGCGGGGCCGCTTGGGACAGTGTTCAATCTCGGAGTCAACAACAGCGGGTATGCGTTCTCGCTGGTGATCCCGGTCAAGTAACGGGGGAACATGATGGCGGTCTACGGCAGCACTTACGGATCGAAAGACAAAGGCGGCGGGGCGAACACGTCGAACAGTCAGTGGGGCTGGGAGGATTGGGCGTCGTGGGCTGCGAATGCGTACAACACCTACCAGCGCGAGCATGACGACGGGCGCTTCGTCCAGATTCCACAGACCCCGGAGCAACAGGCGTTCTGGCGCGAAATCATGGGCCTTGTGCAGAACTCGCCCAACAACGCGGGACGCCTGACCGGGATGGCCGACCAGATCGTGCAGGGCTACGGGAACATGGAAACGCAGATGCCCGGTACGGTGGGCGTTCCGGGCATCCCCGGTTCCGGGGGTCAGGTGCTCTACCAGAAGCCGAACACGCCGATTGATTGGTCAAAGATCCCCGGCCTCGATACCGGGATGCCGACGACCGGCACGCAGCCGAACAACTTTGGTGCGGCGGGTGGTGGGGCGTCAGCGGCGGGTGGTGGCAAGCCCGGAGGGCGTCCGCAGAAGGAAGTGTTTGGTGGCGACTCTGGCTTCGATGATTGGTATATCCGCAACGGTGGTACCGGCTACGGGTACGACATGGTAACCGGCGACCAGCCAGCGGGCGGAATCCCGCGTAACGACTTCGGCCTGCCTGACATCCCCGGCTATGGTGGCGAAGGGCCACCGGAGGGGATGAGTTACGGGCAACTCTCGCCCGAGATTCGCGCACGGGCCACGAGCATCTACGCCTACATCAAAGAACACGGGTTGCAGGCGCTCAACGTCGCTGTTGCGTCGGGCGCCTTCGGGCCAGTGAGTCCGCTCCTCACCGGGGCAATTCAGTTCGCGACGTGGCTGTACCGCAAGTTCGGCGGCAACGCGCCACCCGAGGCGCTACAGGGCGGCGCCCCAACAGGGAGCGCGCCCGTGACGCCTCCGACCTCGGGCAATGGCCCGCTTCCCCCGCCCGCGTAGGAGATGATGATGCCCTACAAACCGAATCAGTATCCTGAATACCAGCAGCGGGCGAACGGCGATCAGTCGAACGGTTTCACTGGCTCGCTGACTTCGCCGTCGATGATGAACGCAGCGGTGCAGTCGCCCGGACCGAAGTCCAGCGGTGGCGGGTTCGATGCCTACATGAACTCCGCGAACGCATGGGCAGAGCGACTGAAGCCGATGCGCGCCGCGCGTCCCGCACAGCCGCCGCAGCCCATGCAGCCGCAGCCGCCGCGCAGTGGCCCCGCGCCGTACAATCCGAACGATCCACTGACGAACTTCGGTCCCTCGTCGTGGCGTCCGCGTCCGGTCGGTGCGCCGGGGTCTCCGGTTCCGAACCCAAATCCCT
>NZ_JBAQEO010000434.1:0-8248 GCF_049286785.1 Rhodococcus sp. (in: high G+C Gram-positive bacteria)
GGCAAGCGCGGCCATCATCAATGCCATAGCTGCAACGCTGGACAACGCGAGCACGCTGGCTCGCAAAGGTGGTGCATCCTGACTTGTATCGTTTGCCATAGCTGGGAAACCTCCAGATTCCTGGTGAGGGGCCCGCCGCACGGAGCTGCAACTCCAGGCGGGCCCCGCTGCGTGTTTGCGGACCCTTGCGTGTTTCCGCGTCTGCGGGGGCGTGGCCAGTGTCGAAAACGTCCCGTCAGCGCGCCGACGGGACTTCTCGTTTCAGCGTTTACGGATTTACGCGTTTACGGATTTACGGATATACAGCTAGAAACGGGTGTTGTGCAGGTCTTTCTTGATCTGCTCGCTCAGGTCGGGATCTGCAAGGAGCCTTTCCACAAGTGCAACAAGCACGTCTTGGGCCGTCACTCGGGCTACCCCAAGCTCTCTTGCTGCGGCGCGCTGCCAGTCCCCCAACCGGTCATTCTGATCGGGTGAGAGGTCGACATTCTTACGGATGTCCTTTTGACGGGGGGTGATAACAGGGACTGAGTGAACGGCGACCTTGCGGGGCTTCTCTTCCTGCACCCTCGTCACCGAGGCTGTCACTACTGACTCTTGCTCCTCCCCCGGTTGGGGTTGCGTCGGCACTTGCCTTCGCGCGCGCTCAGCGCCGGCGCGGATCCGATCTGCCGCGGAAGTCATGCGATCTCCTTCTGCACTTCGAGGCCGAGGAGCTCGCTCACCGCATCGCCATAGGCCGAGTTGAGCGCGTTCTCGATCGGCAATCCGAAGGCCTGGGCGTAGCGCTCGAGACGACCAACAGTTGGCTTGAGAACGTGGTCACCTTCTGCAGCAACCGCCTCTCGATATCCCTCCGTCGAAGCCGCATTTGCAATGGTCCGGGTTAACAGGACCGCAAAGATCGGGGCGTCGCCATTCCGAAGCTCGGTGACGTCCACAATCAATTGCCGCACCGCGGGAAGACGGTTGTACTCCATCGGAGTCGGGGCCATCGGGCAGACGACGTGCGTTGCAAGTCGTGCAGCCGAGAGAACGATGCTTCGCTGCTCCTTCATCGGCGGAGTGTCGATGACCACAGCGTCGTACTTGCCGTTCGCAATACCCGGAAGTTGCCTGTGCAAGTTCGGGACAGCCATGCCAATAACCGGGAAAGGCCATTCACCGAGACTCCCCCACTGCAGGAGTGACTCGTTCTCTCCGTCTGCGTCAACGGCGAGGACCTTGAGTCCCGATTCATGGAGTGCATGGGCGATGTAGGCGGCTGACGTTGTTTTCGTGGAACCGCCCTTGAGGTTCAGTGTTGTGATGACAAGCATGTCTCTCGCTTCCGCATGTCCGCTCCTGCGTATTTCCGTATATCCGCGTGAATTTGCGCTGGTAGACCCCGAATCTTGCGGGCGTGCAGGCTGAGTCGCACGAGCTGCAAGGTGCGTACTGGCGGATCTACGGAGGTCAGCGTACGCGGACTTCAGCATCTACTGATGGACTGACACGCGGAAAAACGGTCTTCCGTGTTTACGTAAATCCGTATCCGGCGGAGCAATGTGTTCATCCGCGCGCCTCTGCCCCGCACTGTCGCTGCAACGTGGTCCATCGCCCTGCACAACCGTTGCCGCCCCCTGCACGACGCCTTGCACGACGCCTTGCCGCGGTCACGGGAGCTGGCGGTGCAGTTCCCGCGCAACCTTCCGCTTCTACGGATCTGTGGATCTACGGACTTTCGAAGGCAGGGTCCTCGTCGCGCCAGTCCGGGCTCACACCAAGGATCGCGGCCATGGAAGTGCAATGCCCTGGTCGACTTTGCTACGCGACTACTGATTCACGGATCTACGGACTTGCGGAGTTACGACATCGCGCAGGTGAGGACATTCAGCGGTAGGAGCCCCTAGCCTTCCTCGTTGCACGGCCCCCGCGGTAGCGGGAGCATTCCCAGCACAGACGTTCCGCACTCACGGACATACGGATCTACGGACTTGCGTGGGCGCTTGCGGCATGGAGCCCCCGACCAGTGACGTTGCACGCCTACGGTCATGGCGATGCACGACCGGTCACGCCTCCCGCATATACGGATTCACTGATCTACGGACTGGCGGGCTGGGTGCAACCGCGACGTCAAGCGTGCAACGGATCTCGGTAGAGTTTCCGGCAGGGGGATAGTGCTGCAATCCGGTCAAGTTCGACTGCACGACCGTTGCGGTCCGGAACACGGGAATTGTCGCGCGTGCAATCGCCTCACCGTACGCGTCTACTGATTCACGGATATACGGGCTTGCGGAGTTACGTCATCACTGAGGTGAGGGGCATGCACGCACGACGCGCCTTCACGTTGCACGGACGCCCTGTCCGTAGCGGGTGCAATCGAGCCCAAGGCGGTACATCTACGGATTTACGTATATGCGAATATACGGCACTACGGATATCGCGCGCCCAGTTCCATGCACGGCAGTCGAGCTGTTGGGTAGGACTAGTCATCCGTTTCGATGGGGGAGTGGGGGAAGGTGTTCGGTGTCGGATCGGTCGGCAGCTTGTTGATCTTGACGCCGTTGGCCTGCGTCGTCGCCTAAGGGTTGCGGTCGATAGATTTGGCAATCGTGAACAGATCATCGCCGGCCCCTGTCGGCTCTCGGTGTGTGGCCACAAAACGATCGGGCAGTCAGTGCAAGCACATGGCCCAAGCGGGGAAGGACTGTTGCGTACACCACGATCCCGCCCAGGGGTGGGCTGGCCCGAAGATCCGCGAGCGGTGGGAGCGGTGCCGGGAGGTAACCAGGTCAGAGAACCGGTGTTCATGGCCGGTGCCTCCTGGATCGGAATATTGCGAATCACATCAACCCGGGGAGTTGTGCGGTCTTCCAACGAGTTCAGGGGAGTCTTGCCGATGGATAACGACACATCAGCCATGTCCTTTCCACACCGAGGAAGGTCGGCGACGGCGAGCCGCCGCCGAACAGGTAGGGGTGGGTGTCCATGAGTTGACCATTCTCGCCCGGTCCGCAGCTGAGTACACAGCCCGTGTCGAGGCGGAACCCGATCCGGATCTTCGCCGACTCATGGAGATGAGTTACACCCAACTAAATGGTGTTACACGAATCACACTGGCTTCGTTGAAAAGGAGGAATGGTTTCGGGAAGTGGTTGACCTTGCTCGCAGCTACTTCAAAATTCGTGGGCGGCGGCAACTAGAGCTGCATTTCACCGAAGATGATGCACTGGCTATCGGCCGCAGGTGCGCCGAATGGGCGTGGACCAACCTCCACCGCACGGAGGGATGCATCCGCGTCCAGCATCAAGGTTGCCCGCCGAAATGTTGACCCGGATTACACACCGCCGCCGCCAACGTCGTCGGGAAGTGCTGTGGTGACCGACGTACATGTTGAGAAGCACGACACGTTCGACCGGGTGATTTATGCGTTCGGCGGCCACGGGATGCCGACCTGGAAGGTCGAGTACGTCGCCGAGGCGGTCGAGCACGGAACCAGCGACACAATCGACCTGCCGGCTCGTTCGATTCTGCAAGCCGACTTCTCCGGCACCGCGGACACACCCGACGCCACCGTCGTCGCGTACCGGCCAACGGACCCACTGATCGAATCAGACTCCGACGTCGTGTCTGCGGTGTACTTCACTCCGAGCTCCTCGGGGATCACGCAGTCATTCATCGGAGTACGGGGCGACAGGGCACCGTTTGCCGTCACCACGCTGTCGGATCCGCCGCGGCTTGTAGTCGACATAGTGGGGTCGTAGTAGGCGAACGCCGATAGACGGACCCGGTCACCGATCCGCTTTCGGAACGAAGGGCGGACTGTCGCCGGCCCTACGCGCGGGTTCCGGGCGAGGACACGAAGAATTCCTGTGCAGCCTCTCCGTCGTCGTGGCACTCGAAGTGAAGAGGTGCGCCGGAGTACCCCGTCCATCAATGCTCAGCTTGTTGCCGCGAGTTAGCGTAGATCAGCAAAACAGAGCTTCCGGAAGGGTGGCTGTGACGTGTTTACGGTCGTCGCCGGTGGTCACCCTGCACGCGATCCGCTGAGGCGCCGCAGCGACGTCTCGGAGCGCTCGGGCCATGCCGACCTCACCCACGAAAACTGCATGATTACCTGGTGCGATCTCGCACGGCACCGGCGACAGAACCGGATCCGAGCCGGGCGCGAACGCGGCTTTGTTCGGTAGTGACGTGAATGCCCAGCTCTGTACGTGAAGGGGGAGCCGCCCACGGTTGGTGACCTGGACGCCAGCGACGAGCTCGCCGCCGTGCTCTCGTGCTGTGCGTTCGATGGAGGCCACAGCAGATTCGCTGGCGGGCATATGGATGAGTCCTTGAGGGACAACAGTTCCGATGATCGGTGAAACCTTCGCGCGTGCACCCTGCAGGCGGAACATGGTGATGTTCCAGGTGAGTGTGCCTGTCGCAACGACAAGACCTACGACCGCAATGACGAGCGTGACGATCTGCACGGAGACTGCTCCTAAGCGGTGTTGGTTCCGACGGATAGGTTATCGGCAACGTCCGACACTCGATATTCGGCGAGCGAGACAGCATGAAGCCGCACACAGCAAGCATCTTGCAGCATTCGCTAGTTCCGCCTATCCTCAAAATCACGACGCACCGGCTACCGGTTCGTTGTCCGCCTAAAGCCCCCGGTGAGGGGCTTTAGAGCTTTCTAGGGTTCCCACTTCCGGATGCTGTCAATACTGGGCTTCGCCGCATTGAACAGCTGCCGTGATGCTTTTAGCGCCTTCGGGTGCGCCTTCGTCACTTCGCGATGCCGGCGGAGTATGTACGTGACAACGTCCGCGGCCTGGATTCCAAGAGACGTGCACGAATCAACGTATGCGATCGGCTGGTGAATCCGCAGAAGCTTCGTCGGTCGATAGCCCGGCGTCGCCTGACGCACGTAACCCTCGATAGCGGCGATTGCTGTTCCCGAATCATCGATAATGTCCGCTGTGACGGTCGAGGTCTCGTCGTGCCGCTTGCAATGACCCTCCACCCGTTCGAGGAGGTGGCGCAGGGAGATCCGATAGGGATTGTCCGGATACCTGTACCGGGCGTTCAGCTTCCGCACGTCGACCCCTTGCAGATGTATTCGGGCCCCGGAGTTGACGACCGCGTGAACCACCTTCCTGCACACCATGACCGACTCGTGTGCCCGGCCATCGAAGCAGCTCCACGACTTTTTGCCTTGCATGATCTCGTGGGCGTGGAACTCGATGTCGCCGGGAGTTCCGTGCGTGCGGCTGATGTCCTTGCGGAGCAACTCCAGGTCGGACGTGAGGGTCGCAAGTTGCTGTTCGGTGAAGATCACACCGCCGACGTAGTAGTCGTCTTCACCGTACGACTCGTCGATGAAAGTGTGGAGCACGGGTCATGCCCTCCGTTCG
This sequence comes from Rhodococcus sp. (in: high G+C Gram-positive bacteria), assembly GCF_049286785.1. Lineage (GTDB taxonomy): Bacteria > Actinomycetota > Actinomycetes > Mycobacteriales > Mycobacteriaceae > Rhodococcus_F. The sequence goes on from NZ_JBAQEO010000434.1 coordinate 5,385, forward strand.
GCCGCCGACCAGAGCTGATGGTGCAGCCGGCCTGTTGAACGAAAGCATTACCTATTGCACGCCGTCCTTCAAACAGACCTGTGTACACGGCTGGGGACAGAAAATGCATGAAATGCCGCCGTCTTGTGGAAACTATGTAGGACAACATGTGGACTGATTCAAGAACTTCCATGTCATGCGTTCTCCACAATGTGGATGAAAACCCGTTCGGTGTGTCTCCATGCACACGTATCCGGGCGTGTCTTGTGGGCGTCGTCAATCGCCTCCGCCTGTCTTTTCTTGGATCGTCCGCTCTTTCTTGGAATTTGGCCGAGAGTCGGCTGGCAACGGAGGACAAGCCGTCGAGATTGCTGTTGGCCATGCAGGCAGGTGAGCCCTCGCCGTCGTACTTGACAGTTACGATCCGCGCCATGTCAACCAAGCGCATCACAATCACGCCAGAGAATGGCAATGCCGTCGAGTTCATCGGTGACGGATTCCGGCTTCGAAGGCTGGCCCTCGGTGTCCTATTTGTCGTCGGACCGAACGGCAAGGTTGTCTGGCAACAGCTTGAGCAGGGCGTCCGAGAGCGCGTCCGCGTCGAGCTTGAGGGCTACGGCGATGAGTACGTCACCCTACTGGCCTCGTCGTGAAGGATTGGGCGCCCGTAATCGCGGGCATCATCGCGTTGATCGGAATCTGGGCAACGATCTCACGGGCGCGTGCGACCTTCGAGCATGGGCGCGTGGAGGCTCGGAAGGATCGTCAGCGCGACCTTGTTGCCGATCTGATCGCGACGGGACGAGCGTTGATGGACATGCAGCACATCGCATTTCTCGCGATGGCCAAGATGCGCACGAACGACTTCATCGATTGGGCCAACACAGACTCTGTGGCAAAGCAGGGAGAGCTGATGCAAGAAATGCGGAAGCTTCTGGTGCGCGGGCTGACCGAGGTAGCCGACATCCGACTCCGCCCCTACATCGTCGACATCTCGACTCAGATCGAGTCGCTGTCGCAGGATCCTGCGGGCGACCTGATTGACACGGGTCTCTCAGATGCCGTCCGATTCGAAGCCTTGCGCGTGCAACTCGGCCGTCTCAGGGTTATCGAGAAGACCCTGTCGGAATTTCAGGCCGTCGCGATCGAACGTCTGCCTGTCGAGATCGACACACCCCCGAGCCGTCTTGGCGTGCTCGCTCGGCGCGTGTGGAACAGTCTGCGAGGACTGCCAGGTTATGGATAGACCGCACGCTCCTCGTTCTTCTGGCCCGCGGGCGGTCTATGGGACCAGACGCGACGTTCGAGGTGATGCAGGTTAAGAAACCGATGACGAGCAGCGCCGCAGAGGTTCGCTGCTCTACTGCAGGGGACCATCGCCGGCGGCAAGTCGCTCGTCGAGCTCGTCGAGCGCTTTGTTCATGTCCTCGATGATTTGGTCGGCAGTGGCGGGTCGTGAGTTGTTCGACGCGAGAGTGAAGAAGGCCTGATGGAGCGACTTCACCCCAGGTAGTGAGTCAGGAACCCCTTCGATCCTGCGAGCGAGGTCGTTGAGTCGGGCGTCGGCAGCCATGTAGTTGCCCCTCCGAGTTTGGATTCCGGCGGACCCACCTTAGGCGGAATTCCAAGATTCGGGTCTACCAGGGGCCAGGCCTTCTCCTGCACGCTCCTGCACGCCCGGGCCAAACGTCGCACGTTGGATAAGGTCAAGACAGGGACGCCGCCCGGTGAGGTAAGGGGAAACATGGGCTACTTCGAGGGTCGTGTCGTCGCCATAACGGGTGCCGGTTCGGGAATTGGACGTGAGCTAGCTATTGAGCTCGTTCAGTCTGGTGCACATCTGGCGCTTTCAGACTCGTCGGAGTCTCAACTGCTCGCTACGGCTGACCTGTGCGTAGGCGTAGGCGTAGGCGTAGGCGGAGACGTCTATGCGTCGGTTGTCGATGTGGTGGATCGAGCTGCGGTGCTCGCCCATTCGGCAGATGTCGCTTCGCGGTTCGGCCGCGTTGACGCTGTGATCAACAACGCCGGAGTGCTTTTTGCCGGGGATGTACTCGCCACGTCCTTCGAAGATTACGAGCGAGTGATAGACGTTGACTTCTGGGGAGTCGTCAACGGAACGAAAGCGTTCCTTCCACACGTGATGCGCTCGGATCGAGGACACATCGTCAACATTTCATCTGCCTTTGGGCTGATGGCTGCTCCTTCGTATTCTGCTTACAACGCAGCCAAGTTCGCCGTCCGGGGATTCACTGAGTCGCTCCGCCAGGAAATGATTCTCGGGGGACACGATGTAAAGGTGACCTGTGTTCACCCGGGGGGAATTCGGACCACCATCGCGCGCACGGCTAGACACGCGGCAGGAGTAGACGGAGCAGAGCTCGCTGATTCATTCGATCGGCGTATCGCTAGAACAGATCCGGACGCCGCCGCACGCACGATCCTTCGAGGCGTCGAACGCGGATCCGCACGTGTGCTAGTTGGAGCCGATGCGAGCGTGGTCGACCTCCTGACGAGGACCTTAGGGTCTCGCTATCTGGCGATACTGCCAGCGTTGAAGAGGCTCAGTAGTTAGCTGCTGGATAACCGTCCTGAACGCTGTTCAATCATGCGGGCTAGGATTCTCCTCGTTCATTCACACGGGGAGGTCGAGAGTGGCATCAAAATGGTTGCTGATCAGCACGTTCGGGGGTGCGGTCCCTTCGATTGTGGGACAGGGGAGGAGCCCTAAGCCCTTCATCCCGTTGAACCAAGTACTTAAGCCTGAATCCGTGGATGTGTGATTTCGTGGGGTTTCTAGGTTCGCTCGGCGTGGGATGCCTGTGGCGGGCATGGGTGATCCGCTGGCCCGGATGCCAGCTCATCCACGTTGGTAGGTGTCCTCG
>NZ_JBAQEO010000435.1:0-4717 GCF_049286785.1 Rhodococcus sp. (in: high G+C Gram-positive bacteria)
GTGTCTTGCACGGCAGTGTCTCGCACGGCAGTCGCCGGGGCGGTCACCACCCCGTTCAGGATCTTCAGGTACAGGTCCGCGAAATTCTCGATGGTGCGCCCGTCGAACAGCGCGGTGGGATAGGTGAATTCCGCCGCCATTCCGGCGGGCTCGCCGTCCACGTCGAAGTGTTCCGTGAGCGTCAATTGCAGATCGAAGTTGGCGACGTCGACGCCGGGCTCCATGTTCTCGACGTCGAGGCCCGGCAGCGACAGGTCGGGCCGGTGGGTGTTCCGGAACTCGAGGAGCACCTGGAACAGCGGTGAATATGCGGTCGACCGGGGCGGATTGAGGGCCTCGACGATCCGCTCGAAGGGCACTTCGGCACGGGCGAACGCACCGAGATCCGACTCCCGTACCACCTCGAGGAAAGCGTCGAATCCCCTCTCTCCGGTCACCCGGGTGCGGAGCGGCAGCGTGTTGACGAACATCCCGACCACGTCGTCGAGCACAGCCTCGCCCCGCCCGGCAACCGGCGTGCCGATCACCACATCCTCACTGCCGGCGAGCCCGGCGATCAACAGCGCAAGCGCCGCGTGCGCTGCCATGAACACCGAGCACCGATGTGCCCGGGCGAGGGCCGTCAGGTCGCGGTGCAGGTCCGCCGGAATCGAGAAGCTCACCTGGTCACCCGCCGCGGACCGATGCGGATGACGCGGGCGGTCGAAGGGCAATTCGACCACGGTGGGCGCCCCCGCGAGCGCGGACCGCCAGTAGTGCAACTGCCGCGACACGAACGACTGCGGATCGGACTCCGACCCGAGCAGCTCCCGTTGCCACAGGCTGTAATCGGCGTACTGGACTGCGAGTGGTGCCCAGTCCGGCGTCCGACCCTGTGCACGAGCGGAATACGCGGTGGTGAGGTCGCGAGCGAGTGGAACCATCGAGAAACCGTCCGCGCAGATGTGGTGGACCACCACCGCCAGCACGTGGTCGGCGGCCGCCGGCTCGAAGAGCATTGCCCGAACCGGGACCTGCACCTTCACGTCGAATCCGGCGGACGCGAACTCCGACAGGGATTCTCTCAGTTCACTCTCCCCGCCCACCGGGACGAGATGAAGTTCCGGTGCCGCGTGCTCGGCGGGGAGCACCACCTGTTCCGGGCCCGCCTTACCGAACGGGTATCGCGTGCGGAGGGATTCGTGCCGCTCCACCACGTCCGAGATCGCGGTTCGCAATGCCTCGAGATCGAGGTGGCCGCGCAACCTGATGGCCATCGCGACGTTGTATGCGGGCGAAGTGATGTCGAACTGGTTGAGAAACCACATCCGGTGCTGTGCCCACGACACCGGCACCCGCTCGGGACGTTCGCGTGCCACCAGCGCCGGGATCACCGGTGTTTCGGTCTTCGCGTCGGCGATCCGAAGGGACAGGGACCCGACGGTCGGCGCCTCGAACATGTCGCGAACCCCGATACTCGACCCGAGTAGTGAGTTGACCCGGGCCACCACCCGGGTTGCGGACAACGAGTTGCCACCCAACTCGAAGAAGTCGTCGTCGACGCCCACCCGCCCGATTTCCAGCACCGTCGCGAAGACGGCGGCGACAGCTTCTTCGACGGAGCCGACCGGGGCCCGGAAGGTCCTGGGCTCGAACTCCGGCACCGGAAGCGCGGCCCGGTCCACCTTGCCGTTGACGTTCAGCGGGAGTCGTTCCAGAACAACCAGGGTCGACGGGACCAGGTACGGCGCGAGCCGGGTCCGGGCGCGGCGCAGCACGTCGGTCGCCTCGACCGCCGCTCCGGGTTCGGGCACCACGTATCCCACCAGCCGATCCCCTGCCGCGCCGCCGTGACAGACCACCACCGCCGCACGGGACACGCCCTCACACCCCGTGAGCACGGCCTCGACCTCGCCCGGTTCGACGCGCTGCCCGCGCAGCTTCACCTGGAAATCGTTGCGTCCCACATAGTCCAACGTGAGGTCCGGTGACCACCGCATCAGGTCCCCGGTGCGGTACATCCGCGACCCCGGCACACCGAACGGATCGGCCACAAAGGCCGCGGCAGTCGGTCCGGGGCGCCGGTGATAGCCCCGGCCCAGGCCGGGACCCTGGATGTACAACTCCCCCACCACACCCACCGGCACCGGTCGCAGCCACGGGTCCAGCAGCACTTCTCCGGTTCCCCGCACCGGAGGTCCGATGCGGACGGGATCTCCCGCCACGAAGGGATCGGCGATATTCGACATCACCGTGGTCTCCGTCGGCCCGTAACCCACCAGCAAGGCGCAACGGGTTGCCCAGCGATTCAGCAACTCCGGCGGGCAGCGTTCACCGCCCACCACGAGAACGCGCAGGCTGTCGAGTGCGTCGGGATCGATGGTGGCCAGCACTGCCGGCGTCGTGAAGATGTGCGTGATCTTCTCTGCGTCGATCAGGTGCTCGAGTTCGGGACCGGCGAAGACGGACGGCGGCGCGATCACCAGCTCCGCACCGGCACCGAAGGCGGTCAGGTATTCGAGTACCGACGCGTCGAATGCCGGCGACGCCACGTGCAACACCCGCGAGGCCGGGGTGGTTCCGTACCGGGAATTCTGCTCGGCCGCGAAGTTCTGCAGGCCGGTGTGGGTGATCACCACACCCTTCGGTGTGCCCGTCGATCCCGACGTGTACATCACGTAGGCCGGATGCTCCGGACGCAGTGCCGTGACCCGCTCTGCATCGGTGACGGCACCACCCGGGTAATCCCGCCCGAGTCCCGGGTCGTCGATCGGCAGCCACGGAATCGACCCCGGTAGGAGGTCGCGGTATTCCGAAAGGGTCAGTCCGAGCAGCACTCCCGAGTCGGCGAGCACGTTGCTCATCCGGCCCTCGGGAAGGTGGGGGTCGAGCGGCACGAATGCCGCACCCGACTTCGCTACCGCCCACACCGCCACCACCGAGTCGGTCGAGCGCGGTATCGCGACCGCTACATATGTTTCCGGTCCGATCCCGCGGCCGATCAGAACGCGCGCCAGCCGACTGGATCTGTCGTCGAGTTCCCGGTACGTCACCTCCGAACCGCCCGGCAAGACCTTCGACCCGCCCGGCAAGGCAGAGCCGCATGCGAGGGCCACCGCGTCCGGATCGAGCGCCGCGGCCCACGAGAGTATGTCGGGCAGAAGTCGGTGCGACTCGGCGTCTGCACCGTGTACCGGCACCACGACGGTCCGCTCTTTCGGATCGAGCAGGTCGACCCGGGCGAGTGGTGTGTCGGGGTGGGCGGACAGGGCACCGAGCACGATCCCGAAGCGTCGCGCGAACCCGTGCACCGTCTCGGGGTCCAGTACGTCCGTCGCGAAGGTGAAACCCGCGGTGACGCCCGCCGCGCCGCCGTCCCGGTCGTACTGCTCGGTGAGCGTCAACTGCAGATCGAACTTCGCCACTCGTTCCCCGAGGTCGGTCCATTCGACGGTCATGCCCGGCAGGGTCAGGTCGGGGTGTCCCATGTTGCGGAACTCGAGAGCCACCTGGAACAACGGTGTGTACGACGTCGACCGTGGCGGCTCGAGCGCCTCCACCACCTGCTCGAACGGCACGTGTGCGTGAGCGAACGCATCGAGGTCGGTCTCCTTGACGTCCCTCAACAGTTCCCGGAACGACACGGTACCGCGGACCGGCGTGCGCAGGGCCACGGTGTTGACGAACATTCCCACCACGTCGTCGAGTGCGGCGTCACCGCGTCCCGACACCGGCGTGCCGATCACGATGTCGTCGGTGCCGGACACCCAGGACAGCATGACCGCGAACGCAGCGTGGGCGACCATGAACACCGTGGCGTCGTTTTCGCGTGCCACCGCCACCAGGGACCGGTGGATGTCCGGCGGAATCGAGAACCGGACATGATCACCGCGAAATGACCTGTGCGGCGGGCGGGGACGGTCGAGCGGCAACGCGAGCACGGCCGGCGTATCGGTGAGGGCCGCTCTCCAGTAGCCGAGTTCCTCGGACAGCAGTGACCGCGGATCGTCCTCGCGGCCCAGCCGTTCCTGTTGCCAGAGGCTGTAGTCGGCGTACTGGAAGGGAAGCGGACGCCACTGCGGAGCACGGCCGTGCGCGCGTGCCGCGTAGGCGAACGCGACGTCACGCGCCAGCGGGATCATCGACAGCCCGTCACCCGAGATATGGTGCAGCACCACCACCAGCAGATATTCGTTCTGCGCGTATTCGAACAGCCGCGCCCGCAGCGGTGGATCCACGGTCACCTCGAAGCCCGAGGATACGAGTGCCTGCGTCTGCTCCCACAGATCCGCCTCGCCGGCTACCCGGACGGGTCGTAGGTTCGGCGCGGCCTGCTGCACAGGAATCAGCGACTGGATCGGTCCGTCGCCGTCCCCGGGATAGACGGTCCGCAGCGCCTCGTGCCGGGCCACCACATCGCCGGCCGCCGCGTCCAGGGCTTCCGCGTCGAGCGAACCGCTCAACCGGAAGGCCATCGCGATGTTGTAGGCGGGCGACGACGGATCGTACTGGTCCAGAAACCAGATCCGTCTCTGCGCCGGCGACAACGGCACGCGCGCAGGACGTTCGACGGCGACCAGGGGTGGACGTCCCGCGGCGGCCGAACCGATTCGGCCGGCAAGGGCCCGCACCGTCGGGGCCTCGAACACGTCCCGAACGCTGAGACCGGCGCCGAGCACAGTGCCGACACGGGCCGCCACCCTGGCCGCGATCAGCGAGTTACCGCCGAGGTCGAAGA
>NZ_JBAQEO010000436.1:0-8436 GCF_049286785.1 Rhodococcus sp. (in: high G+C Gram-positive bacteria)
ACGCAACACGATCCGGGCGTTCTGGACCGTACCGGCCGTGGCATTGCGGCCGTCGGACAGGAACCGGGTGAGCTGGTCGCTGACCTGGCCGGGACGGCGAATGCGGTGGGCCAGTGCAGCAGACGCTTCGGCGGCCATGATGAGCGTGTGGGCCTCGTCGAGGGCGGCGAGTTCCTCGGGAACCGGTACGTCGACGACGTCGGCGACTACCTCCCGCAGGGCGTCGACGGTCCGCTCGAGCATTGCGGCGGCCGCCGGGGTGGCGCGATCGGCCCAGGGCGGGCGCAGTATCCCGATGCGCAGATGTGCAGCGGCGGGCAGGGTCGGTTCGGGGCCCGGATCGGCGAGAACCCCGTCGAGTGCCGCGAGTTCGGCCGGGTGCCGGGCGAAGCCGCCGACGGTATCGAAGGTCAAGGCCACCGGCAGCACGCCGTCGAACGGCCATCGCCCGTAGGTGGGCTTGAGTGTGAACACACCGCAGAAAGCGCCGGGGCGCAACACCGATCCCGCGGTCTGGGTTCCCAGAGCCAGCGGCACCTGACCGTCCGCCACGGCGGCGGCGGACCCACTCGACGAGCCGCCCGGAGAGTGGGCGGGATTGTGGGGATTGCGGGTGGCGGTGGGGCGGTAGGTGGCGAACTCGGTGGTCGTGGTCTTGCCGAGGATCACCGCGCCGGCCTGCCGCAAGCGCCGGACCACCTCGGCGTCGCGGTCGGGCCGGTGTCCCTCGAACAGTTCCGAACCGTAGCCCGTCGGTTGGTCGGCGGTGTCGATGATGTCCTTCACCCCGACCGGGATGCCGTGCAGCATCGAGCGGCGAACCTCGCCGTCGCATGCACGGGCCTGGGCCAGGGCCAGCTCAGGGTCCAGGAACGCCCACGCACGAATCAGGCTGTCGCGCTCGATGATCCGCTCTAGACATCGTTCGACGGCTGCGACGCTCGACTCCGGCGCATCCACTCCGGAGCTGGCAAGGGAGGTGGTTCCGGTCACGGCCGGCCCGCCTTCTGCGGCTCGTGCCCCCACCGGGAGGGCGAGCGGTAGGTCTTGACCACCCATCGGTCGTCGACCAGGTCGCCGCCGTAGCCGATCTCGATGCCGAAGCCCGACGGCGTTGCGACGTAGAACGAGGTCACGCCGTCGTTGGTGTGGCGTCCGAAGGTCATCTTCAAGTCGATGCCGGCGGCATTGATGCGGTCGTAGGCACGACCGACGTCGTCCAACGAGGCCACCTCGATCATCAGGTGGTTGAAGTCGCCCCCTCGGAAGTTGAAGCACTCGTTCATCAGGGCAAGGCTGTGGTGGCGGGGGTTGCAGTGCAGGAAGGTGGCGTCGGCACCGTCCCACACGATGTAGTCCGAGAGCCGGAACCCGAGCACCCGGGTATAGAAGTCCACTGCCGCGGGGTAGTTCTTGCACATCAGGACCACGTGCCCGAGGCCGAGTTCCCCGGTGACGAACCCGCTGATGAGCCCACCGGGCGTGAGCGGGAGGTGGTCCATGGTGGGCCCGAAACAGATTTCGTTGGGAAATCCGTCGGCGTCGTCGAAGCGGAACGCCGCCACCGCGCTGCGGGTCTCAGGGTCGCCGGTGGGTACCCACTCGACCTCGACACCCTCGGCCCGTACGCGGTCGGCGAGTGCGTACAGCTGCTCCGGGCTGTCGACCTCCCAGGTGATGCGGCGGATGCGGTCCTGCGCGGCCGGGTGCAGCGCAATTCGATGATGGTGCTCGTCGAGGCGGATCAGGAGCGGCTCGTCGTCGGAGGTTCTCGGGCGTGCTTCGAGGCCGAGAAGGTCCACGAGCAGGTACCGCCAGGAGTCAAGGTCCGCTACGTCGACGCTCAGTGCGCCTAGTCGGGAAACACTCATGCTGGTGTCGCAATCTGTGATGGGTGCAGCAGCACTGCCGCACAGTAGGTTTCAGCTGGGGAGGAAGTGCTCGGCGTGGATCCGCTCGCGCGGCATGCCGAGTTGTTGCAGGCGCTCGCGTGCCGCATCGAGCATCGCCGGCGGGCCGCACAGGTAGGCCGAGGTATTCGCGTCGGCCACGTCCTCGGCGGTGAGGACGCTGACGGGATTGCCGACGAGAACGTCGGGACGATCGGTCTGCTCGTCCAACACCACCCGCACGTCCAGGTTCGGCATGAAGCTTCGCCGAGCGTCGAGTTCGTCGAGGTGGTAAAGATCCCCCTGGCGGGCGCACCCGAACACGAGCCGAACCGAGTTGCGGGTCCTTGCGGTCTGCAGGGACTCGAGCATCGAAAGCATCGGGGCCAGGCCGGTTCCGCCGGCAATCATCAGGGTTGTTCCCGGGTCCTCTTCGAGTCCGAAAGAGCCCATCGGGCCTTCCATTTCGAGTTGGTCTCCGAGCGTGGCCGTCTCGCGCAGGTAATCCGACATGACGCCGGTGGGCAGTACCCGGATGGTGAAGACCAGCTGACGTTTGTGTCGCTCACCCGATGCCATCGAGTACGAGCGCCACTCGTCCGTTCCGGGGACGCGGAATCGGATGTATTGGCCGGACCGGAAGGAGAAACTGGTCGATTTCGGTAGGCGCACTGCTAGTTCGACCACGGTCTCGGCGAGCCAGGTCAGTCCGGTCACTTTCACCGAGGTGGTGATGATCGGGTACTCCTCGAGCATGGCAGCCGAGTAGTCGAGGTCGACCTCGGCCTCGCTGAGGGCGTGCGCCTGGCAGAGCAGACGCATACCCTGACCGAGTTCGTCTGCACGCAGCGGGTATACACGCCCTTCAGGCATGGCCAGCTCTCCGTTGGACACTCGCCCGACGCAGGTTCCGCAGGTGCCGATGCGGCACTGGTTGACCAGGCGCGCACCTGCAGTTTCCGCAGCCTCGAGGACGGTGGTTCCGGCAGGGACGTGGATTTCCTTCGTGGTGTCGGTATAGTTCAGGCGCACACGGCTGGTGGTGCCACGCAGAGTGTCGGGCATCGCCTCGATCGGAGCGATGGACATTGTCAGTCCTCGTCCTGATACGGGGATTCGAAGAATCCGCGCGGGTGCCGTGCAGCCATCTTGCGCCACGCGATGATGGAGTAGTCCATGTCGCAGAGAACCTCGTTGTTCCAGCCGTCGAAGCGGGTGTAGTGCTCTTCGGTGGCTTCCCGGGCGAAGACGTCGCTGTTGTTGAAGCCCTCGAGGGCCAGCGGCAGCATGAAGTGCTCGTATTTGAAGTTGAACTCGGCGATCTCCTCATCCGACGAAGCCCGGGTGGCGATGATCTCCCAGTACTCGTGGTGGTGGTCGTCGATGGGAACGTAGAACTCGTACTGGACGTGATCGGTGATGGGCCAGTGCTCGACCATCAGTACGCCCGGCACCCAGAGGGAAGTGCGGAAGTAGTGCGGCACCGTACCGCGGGCCTTCATATTGACCTTTGGGTTCTCGAGCACCGGCTGGTACAGATCCGGCCGGTCGTACCGGTTCATCACACCCTTGGGGCCGTCCTGGATGTCGATCTCCTCGGTCGCCGAGTCGGTCAGGGCGTTCACACCCAACGGCAGAGCGCGGTCCAGCGCGACGAGGATCTGGTTGTCCCAGTGCACGAGCAGGTGGCCGGGGTCGAGGCCGTTCTCGGCGGCGAGGCGCCAGTTGCCGACGAGCTTTCGGTGGATGCCGCGGATGACGATGCCCTCGTCCAGCAGGTGCGGAACAGGAGTGTCGTTGGGGTCGTTGGTCACACGCATGGGTAGATCGGAGCTGAGCGGTGGTGGCGTGCCGTAGTCCTCGTCGCCGACGAAGACGTAGATGATCCCGTTGACCTCTTCTGCGGGATAGGTGCGAATTCCGGCCTTGCCGATCAGTGAATCGTCCGGGTTGCCGACGATCGTGGTCAGGCTGCCGTCCTCGAGTCCGTAGGTGAAGCCGTGGTACCAGCACGTGATTGTGCCTTCCGACAGGCACATCGGCTTGGCCGACAGCTTCACGCCACGATGCATGCACCGATCGGAAATCGCGTAGGCCTTGCCGGCCGACCGCCGAACGGCGATGTCGTGCCCACCGATGGTGATGCCCTTGGCGGTGCCGTCTTCGAGTTCGTGCGACAGCAGGGCGGGATACCAGTGGTTGGCGTAGCCCCAGTCGGCCTGGACGTAGGGCGCGTAGTGCCGGGTCACGCCGGCGGAGGATCCGCTGTACGGGGATGCGGACATGAGTTGACCTCCATGATTGGGCCACGCTCGACGGCGTGGGGAGTAGTGAGGATCCGACGTGACCGACTCCGCAGAGTCGCGCTGGTCGTGTCCTGAATCACAATACGTAATATCCATGGATAGTCAATAGAAAGTTCGTGGAGATTCCATGAATGGTTTGGCTGCTGGCGATGCCGCGGTGTTGAGTGGACGAGGTAGAGGGCAGGGCCGTCCGACGGCCGAACCACACGACCAGGGAGTAGACCAGTCACATGAACGCCATTGAACCCTCCGCGTCAGGCGAGCCGGCTCCCCTGGACCCGGGGCGGCGCTGGCATCTCGCTCAGAACGCGTACGAAGAAGCGCTGACAGCATTCGAGTTCGCGGTCCTGCAGGCGCAAGGAGGTTTCGAACGATTCGCCGTGCAAGCCATGCACGTCGCCGGTGACCTCGATCTTGCGTTCAACGAAGTGGTGGCACTGCACGTCGTCCGGATGCAGGAACGTCCGAAGGACACTGCGACGATCGCTCAACTCACCAACCGCGACGATCTGCCGAACCTGCAGTACAACCTGCGCAAGCTTGTGAGCCTGGGACTGCTCGAACGCACCAAGTCCGGCACGTCGTCGGTGTTCGCCGTCACCCCCGCCGGTCGCGAGGTCACGGATCGTTACGCCGAACTGCGCCGTCAGGTGCTGGCGTCCAACCTCGTCGAATTGGCCGATGTGACCGTGAAACTGCAGCATGCGATTCGCTCCATGCACATCCTCACAGGGCTCTACGACGCGGCCAGTCGTGACCTCGCAACTATCAATCCGGCGATGATGTTCCCCGCCGACGGCCAGGGCGCGGTTCCCGACGGCCAATCCGTGACGCCGCCGCGATCGCCCAAGGCCCGGCGTCAGGCCCGATGATCGGCGGTAGCCGCGGAACGATTCACCAGTCGGAAAACCGGGGTGCACGACAGGTCAGGAAGGCGCCGAGTCCCTCGGTGACATCCGGGTTGGCCCGTTGCGCCCATTTCTGCTTCAAGACGTCGTCGATGCCGCTTCCGCTCGCCGCGTCGATCATCTCCTTCGCGGCCGCGAGGGAGATCGCCGAGCGGGTGGACACGAGATGCGCCAGCTCGGTTGCCCGTGCCGCCAGGGTGCCGGAGGGCGTGAGCTCGTCGACGAGGCCGATGCGCAGCGCGGCATCGGCGTCGATCAACTCGGCGGTGAAGACGAGCCTCTTCGCGGCGGCAGGCCCGAGGATCCGCACCAGGCGAGCCACTGTCCGAGGGGGGTAGACGATACCAAGCTTTGCCGGCGTGACGCCGAAGCGCGCGCCCTCCGAGGCCAGCCGCAGATCGCACGCCAGGGCAAGCTGCATCCCGCCTCCGACGCAGTACCCCTCGACGGCAGCCACGGTCGGCTTCGGAAAGGCCGCGAGACGCTCCTCCGCAGCAGTCATCCGATGCTCCAGCTCGACTCCTCGCTCTCGTGCGGACCGCAGGCCGCGGATATCCATTCCGGCGCTGAAATCATTTCCGGCCCCAGTCAACACCACGATGCGGATGCTGCGATCCTGCTGCACTGTGGTCAGGATGTCCTCGAGCTGGTCGAGCATCGCGGTGGTGAGGGCATTGCGTCTGGCCACGTGCGCCATCGTCACCGTGGCTACGGGGCCGGTCACCTGTAGCCGGACGGACGCGGTGTCCTCGGGGATGTCCATCACAGATCTCCCGCGAGCAGCGCCTTCTTCTGCACCTTCCCCATCGCGTTGCGCGGCAGTGCGTCGACGACCCGGATCTCGCGGGGACGCTTGTGAACCGACAGCGATGTGGCAACGAAGTCGATGATCGACTTGCCGTCCTGCGCATCACCCACCACGTACGCGACGATGCGTTGTCCGAGGTCGACGTCCGGCTCGCCGACCACGGCTGCTTCACGCACTCCGGGGTGCGCCAGCAGGGCTTGTTCGACTTCGCCGGCGCCGATCCGGTACCCGCCGGACTTGATCATGTCCACCGATTCCCGGCCCACGATCCGGTGGAAGCCGTCCGAGCCGATGACGGCGATGTCGCCGGTCTTGAACCACCCGTCGTCGGTCAGCGATTCGGCGGTCTTGACCGGATTGTTCAGATAGCCAACGAACAGTGTCGGACCAGCGATCTCCAACTGCCCCAGGGACTCTCCGTCATGGGGGGCCAGAGCTCCCGACTCGGCACGCAGCCGCGTCCGCACCCCGTCGAGCGGCAACCCCACCCATCCCGGTCGACGCTCGCCGTCGTATCGGGTGCTGACGGTGATGATGGTTTCGCTCATGCCGTATCGCTCGATCGGCGCGGCCCCGGTGAGAGCGACGAGATCCTCGAACACCGGCGCAGGAAGCGGAGCGCTTCCCGAGACGAGCAATCGAGCCCCGGCGAGTGCACGGGCCGCCTCGCGGTCCGCGCACACGCGGGACCACACGGTCGGGACACCGAAATACAACGATCCGCCCGCGGCGGCGTATGCCTCCGGAGTCGGGCGCACGGTGTGCACAAGCGGAGATCCGACCCGCAGGGCGCCGAGCACACCCAGCACGAGCCCGTGCACGTGGAATAACGGCAGGCCATGGACCAGAACATCGTCGGGCGTCCACTGCCACGCCTCGGCGAGTCCGTCCAGGCTCGCGGCGACCGCTCGGCGCGAGAGGACCACACCCTTGGGCGCCCCGGTGGTGCCCGAGGTATACACGATCAGCGCGGGAGCATCGCCCGATGGTTCGGGCAGGCTGGTCGACGAACGTTCTCGTGGGTCGACCGGGATCGACGGGAGAAGGACGTCCGGCCGGGACGCTCCCAGCCATAGTTCCGCACCGGAATCGGCGAGGATGTGGCGCAGCTCGAGGGCGCCGGAATCGGGGGGAACAGGAACAGCCGCGGCGCCCGCGAAGAGACATCCGACGACGGCCACGACAGTGCTCATGTCGGCGCGCGCATCGACGGCCACCCGTCGGGCTCCGGCGATCTTGTCCGCAACCGCCGTGGCGGCGCCGATCAGGTCCTCGCGTGACAACACCGAGTTGCCGACCGTGACCACGTGAGCGGCATCGTCTTGGGCTTCGGACAGTGCAGTGAGTAGTGGTGCAGACATCAACGCTTCTCTCGATCCATTGGTCCACCATATGGACCGGTGTGCTACTATGTGGTCTAAACGAAGGTACAAGTGGGCATGGATGCCGTCAAGGCCGGTGCATGTCCCGATGGGGAGGCGTAGTGAACAGCGTGCGCACCGCACTGCACGTGTTCGAAGCAGTAGCCGAGAGTCAACCTGTAGGGCTCAGCGAACTCGCTCGCCGTCTCGGCGTCCCGAAGAGCACGGTGCAGCGCTGCCTCAAGACTCTGCATGAGGCCGGATGGGTACGGCCCGTTCCCGGGGAGAGTCGATGGTCCATCACCGGTCGCGCATTCACTGTCGGCAGTGCGGTGGCCTCCGGCGATCACCTCCGCGAAGTCGCCCTCCCCGAACTCGGTATGCTTCAATCCGCGGTCGGCGAGACAGTTCACCTTGCCGTTCCTGACGGGGATGAACTCGTCCTCGTTGAAAGACTCGACAGTCCGCACCAACTACGCGCGTTTCTCGCACTCGGATCCCGGCTGCCGTTGCATGCGGCAGCCACCGGCAAGGCCTATCTGGCCGCCTTGCCGGATGAGCAGATCGTCGCATATCTGGCAGCCGCACCGGCCAAGGTCACAACGAAGACGGAAACCGACCCCGACCGACTCTGGAACGAAATTCGTCTTGCTCGCCAGCGCGGCTATGCCACCACGGAGCAGGAATTGCACGAAGGGATTTCAGCGATTGCCGTCGTTCTGCGCGACCGCAAGGCGGCGGCACGCGCATGCTTCAGTATCTCCGGTCCGTCTTCTCGACTCACTCCCGACCTGTTCGAGGAATACGGCAGCAAAGCACTTCGGACCCGGGACGCCATTGAACGGTTGTTGCCGTAGTGATCCGTAAGACAGCCTCGGTGGCAGAAAGCGGCACGGCCCAACCCGTGACCGGTGGGTGATGCGCTGGCTGGCTCCATACCCTTCGGGCGGCACGAAACCCTGGCCCGAACAAGTGATGGAATCGCCACCAGGGCATCAAGTCTCCCCGATTTCATCTACGACCCGCTCACCCGCGACACCTCCCGCCACACCCGCGCGGGATTCATCGGGATCTCGCGCAGGCGTGCGCCGGTGGCGTCGGCGATGGCGTTGGCCAGGGCAGGCGCTACCGGGTTGTACGGGGATTCGCTCATCGATTTGGCAC
>NZ_JBAQEO010000437.1:0-2129 GCF_049286785.1 Rhodococcus sp. (in: high G+C Gram-positive bacteria)
TCGTCACGATAAGCCCTTCGATGGGGTGGTAGCGAATGTCATAACCTGCAAGATTTGCACACCCCTCGGCATCGAGTTCGAGGACGAGCTCTCCTGCAAGCCATTTCGAGTCCTGCCAGCCGGCGTAACATCGCTGCTCCAACTCGTCCAGCGTTTGATCAATTCGCCACGATCCTGTGAGCTGCATGGGCAATCGCACCGTCGCAGTCAGAGCCTGTCTCGACAACACGGCACTGGGAGCGAAGTCCGTATCTATCACCCTGCCGCCACACTGCTCAGGAAGGTGAACGTTCTCGCCAATCCGTTGGGTGACAATAACCTCGATGCCCTCGTCCGTGTCACGCACCTTTGCTTGCCCCCGCGGGCCGTCGGCCTCACCGATGTTTTCTGCCAACCAGTTGACCAGAGTGTCCTCGGCGTACGGCCCTCCGAGGAGAAAGGATGACGCTTCAAGGCGTGTTCTATTGTTCTCCACAGCACCTTTGGCAGTTGCGTCACGATATTCCGACGCCCAAGTCTCCGGAATCGGCACATTTTCGCCGTAGGCGAGCTGTACGAGTTCTGCGATATCTCGAGGCAATTCAACGGTTCCGCCGGACCAGCGGTCACGCAGCACCGCCAACGTGCGAATCAGAAGTACGTCCGAATATATCCGGCTCGACGCCGTGATCGGCTCCGGAGGTTCGGAGGCCCAGTCCACCACGCCGGTGACAAAGAACCGCGGCGATCGCACCAGCTCCGGGCGGACCGTCGAACGGTGCCGGTGCAGTCGTCCCATCCGTTGGAAAAGCAGATCGATGGGCGCCATATCGCTGATCATGACATCGAAGTCGATATCGAGCGACTGCTCTATTACCTGTGTGCCCACCACAATTCGACGCGCGGGACGTGAACCTTGCGGACCCAACTGTTCGACCAGATCTGCCTCGAGATCGCTGCGATGCTGTGCAAGAAATCGCGAATGAACCAGCGTCACTTCGCCAGGGAACCGTGCGGACAACAGACGCGCAGTTTCCTGAGCACGCCCCACCGTATTTCTGACGACACCGGCACAACCGCCCTCTGCCAGCAGTTCGGACAACAAGTCGACAAGGGCATCCTCGTCGTCACGCAGTTGCGAAATCTCCACAACCGTCGGAGCAGAGGTGTCTTCGACGTCAATCGTCTGCACTCCAGAAGGCTGACAGACCGTGATCACCGGGTATCCGATGTCTCCTACCAAATCGCCACAGGCCTGCTCACCCGATTGATATGCCGTTACCAGCGCCACACGCTGTTCCGAAGGAAGCGTCGCTGACAACAAAATCACGGGGACACGATATGAGCCGAGCCACTCCAATGCGCGCTTCAGATACTCCCGCATGTAGACATCAGCCGCATGAACCTCGTCAATGATGACGACCTTGTTGGCAAATGCCAAGTGTCGCAGCACCACGTGCTTCGCCTTGAGCGCCGCGAACAGCAACTGATCAACAGTTCCGACAACAAATTCGGCAAGCAGCCCACGTTTACGCCCGGACATCCACGAATGCGCAATGACAGTCGCCCCGTGATCACACACGTCGTCGCCTACCAATCCCAATGCCGATTCGGATTGCAGTTCGCGGTAACTCGGGTTGAGCGCCGCCTTACTGTGCGCGAGCACAGCACTCGCTGCAGCCAATCCGTCTTGGGCCTCGATCCATCCGAGAACACGCTCGAACATCGCATTGGACGTGGCCATCGTCGGCAAGGCAAAGAAGACCCCGCCCTGCCCGAACTTCTCAGCCAGCACCTCAGCGACAGCCAGTGCCGCTTCCGTCTTTCCCGTACCCATTGCCGCCTCGATAACCAGCATCCCAGGCTCAACCATCGCACGAGCAGCATCTACCGCCGCGACCTGCATCGAGCGCGGCTCAGCGTCGTCGGGCAACTGAAAACGTGCCTTCAACAGTGCAGCGAGGTCTTCCGGCGGATGTGCTTCCCACGGTGGTAAGAACGCAAGCCGGTCCCACATCTCTTCCGCGGTGCCGACTGACTCTCGAGCTTGTCCCAGCGGAAAGAAGTCGTCATTGCTGGCGATCCAATCGGACATGATCACGAACCCGGTCCACAATGCCTGTTCCTGCACACTCAGCGCACGTGCAGAC
>NZ_JBAQEO010000438.1:0-10129 GCF_049286785.1 Rhodococcus sp. (in: high G+C Gram-positive bacteria)
GTTCGCGGGGCGAGGGGTCCACACGGGACGAGCGCACTCGGCGACCTGCGCCATCAGTTCGGCGACTCGATCGGCGATCCTGCCAGGCTCCGGCGTACGTCCCACACCCAGACCGTCGAGGATCACGAGATTGGTCGGCGTGAGCCCCCGGACACCCAGTGACCACCCGAAATGGTGGTTCCAGGCGAGGACGGCCTTCCGTCCGGGGTAGTGCGGGGCCTCGTCGGGCAACGTCAGAACCACGTCGAACGCGTCGTCGTCCCAGCCCTGAACCGCCTCCGCGTCGAGCGTGGTGGCCACAGTCGTGACGTAGTCGGCGACAGAGGCTGAACCGGTCGCCCGGAGCTGGCTGTTCATCGTTTCTACCCACTTCCGTGTCGTTCGCGGTGAGGAGTTCCCGAGTGATTCGGTGCCGGCGGCTTCGGGGATTGGTCACCGCACGAGAAGAATCGGTCGTCTCACCTACGCACGAGAAGAATCGGTCGTCTCACCTGCTTTGTTACAGGTCCGACCGTCCGCGGGGGTCCGCATCCGCGCGGAGCGCCGCGGCAGGACGCTCGAACAGGTCCGCCACCGCTGGTGCCCGCTCGGTCGGTACGTCCACAGCGATGTTCTGCCCGTTCCTGAGCCATCCGCTCCGCAGCGACGATCCCATCCAGTTATCCAGTACCGCTTGGCTTTCGAACTTGAGAATGATGACGCAGATGTCGGACGTACTGCTTTCCTTCAGCCAACCGCCCCCGAGGAATCCGGGAAACAGACGTGCGAGACCGAGACCGGTCTGGATCCAGTCCGCGAATTCCTCGTCACAGCCCGGACTGATGCGGCGAACGATGGTGGTCGTGACCGATGCATTCACCGTTGTACCGGTAGCGGCACTTCTTCTGCTGTCAGCGGCGCTATCGTCGACGCTGGTCACTGCCGCCACTTCTCCATCCTCGATACCCCGACACCGAACGGTCCCAGCGTAGAGCGTCTTCCCCTGCAAAGGTGCTAGCGATCGTTCGGTAATCATGCCATGCTGGCCGGGTGGAGCACATCGAACTCGAAGTCACCGACGGTATCGCGACGATCACCCTCAATCGCCCCGACCAGCTCAACGCGTTCACCACCACCATGCAGGACGAGCTGATCGCCGCGTACGACCGGTTCGACGCAGACGACGCCGTCCGCGTCATCGTGCTCACGGGTGCCGGACGAGCGTTCTGCGCGGGCGCCGACCTGTCCGCAGGTGCCGACACGTTCGATCAGACACAGGATGCCGACCCGGAATCGCTCCGCGACGGCGGCGGTCGTGTGGTGCTCCGCATGTTCGAATCCCGCAAGCCGATCATCGCCGCCATCAACGGTCCCGCTGTCGGTGTCGGCATCACCATGACCCTCGCGGCCGACTTCCGACTCGCAGCCGAGGGTGCACGCATCGGATTCGTCTTCAACCGTCGCGGCATCGTCCCCGAGTCGTGCTCCACGTGGTTCCTGCCGAAGCTCGTCCCTCTCCAGACCGCACTGGACTGGGTGTACTCGGGGCGACTGTTCGATGCTTCCGAGGCCCTCGAAGCCGGGCTCGTCTACAAGGTGTACCCGCGTGAATCTCTCCTCGACCGGGCGTACGAGCTGGCCCGGAGCCTGACCGAGCACTCCTCCCCCGTCTCGGTAGCGCTGTCCCGGCAGATGATGTGGCGCACGCTCGGCGCCGAGCACCCGATGATCGCGCACCGCATCGAGAGCCGCGGCATCACGATCCGCGGCGCCGGACCGGATGCCCGTGAAGGCGTGACGGCGTTCCTCGAGAAGCGGCCGGCCGTGTTCTCCGACAGCGTGCGGGACGACATGCCGGACCTGTTCGGCGACGACCTTCCGGTCCCGTCGTTCGGCGGCTGAGCTCAGAACATGCTGTATCCGCCGTCGATCAGGACGGACGACCCGGTCTGGAAAGCAGACGCGTCGCTCGCCAGATAGACGGCGATACCGGCGAAGTCCTCGGGAGTGCCCCACCGTTTGAGCGGAACCCGCGAAATCACCTGGGTGGTGAACTGCTCCGAATCCTGCGCCTCGGTGGTCATGTCCGTGGCGACCCAGCCCGGCAGCACACTGTTGACGCGGATGCCGGCCCGTGCGAACTCCACGGCACACCCATTGGCGAGGGCGAGGACCCCGGCCTTGGAGGCGGCATAAGCCTGGTTGCGGCCTGCGCCCTGGAGAGCACCGAGACTGGACGTGACGATGACGGATCCGCCGGTGCTCTGCGCCGTGAGAACTTTCGCGGTCTCGCGCAACGTCCAGTAGGCGCCGTCGAGGTTCGCGCTCATCACCGCGCGATAATCCTCGGTGGTCGAATCGGTGAAACGTACGAAAGGAGCGGCGACACCGGCGTTGACCACGACCACGTCGAGACCTCCGAGGACCTCGACGCTCGCCTTCACTCCGCTGATCACGGCCTGCTCGTCCGTCACGTCGACGCTGCGGACTGCCACGGCGTTTCCTGCCGTCGCAAGCTCGGCTCTCGCGGACTCGAGCCGGTCCCGATTGCGGCCCCAGAGGCAGACGTCGGCGCCGGCGCCGGCCAGCCCGCGGGCCATCCCAAGGCCTATTCCGGCGGATCCGCCGGTGACGAGAGCACGTTTTCCACTGAGATCGAACATGTGACGCGACAAGATCGTTCTCCTTCGTGCCGACCGGGACCGGCTACTTCGTGAACCCGGACGCGATATCGCGGCCGATGATTTCCTTCATGATCTCGGTGGTGCCGCCGTAGATGGTCTGGACACGGGAATCCACGTAGGACCGGGCGATGGGGTACTCCATCATGTAGCCGTAGCCGCCGTGCAACTGCACGCCGCGATCGACCACCCGCTTCTGCAGTTCGCTTGCCCACCACTTGGCCTTCGAGGCGTCGACGGCGGTGAGTTCGCCGGCGTTCAGCGCGAGCACACAGCGGTCGATGTGGGACTCGGTCACCTCGATCTCGGTGAGCATCTCGGCCAGCGCGAACCGGGTGTTCTGCAAGTCACCGATCGGCTTACCGAACGCCTTGCGCTCGAACACGTAGTTCTTGGTCCACTCGTAGGCGGCGCGAGCAGCGCAGATGGCGTTGACGGCAATGGACAGTCGCTCGAGCGGCAGGTTCTCCATGAGATGGACGAAACCGCGTCCCTCGACACCGAGCAGATTGCCCGCCGGCACCCGCACGTCCTCGAACACGAGCTCGGCGGTGTCCTGGCCTGCGAGACCGACCTTGTGCAGCTTGCGGCCGCGGCTGAAGCCGGGTGTGTCCCGCTCGACGACGATCAGAGAGAAGCCCCTGGACCCGGCATTCGGGTCGGTGCGAACCACCACGATGACGACGTCGGAGTGAATTCCGTTGGTGATGAACGTTTTCTGACCGTTGATGATCCACTCGTCGCCGTCGCGGACCGCGGTGGCCTTGACTCCCTGCAGGTCGCTGCCGGCTCCGGGTTCGGTCATCGCGATCGCGCCGATGAGCTCACCCGCGGCCATGCCGGGCAGCCAGCGCCGCTTCTGCTCGTCGGTACCGAGTCCGACGATGTACGGGATGGTGATGTCGTCGTGCACGCTCAGGCCCGACCCGAACGAGGTGGTGGCGGTGCGGGCGATCTCCTCGGAGACGACGTACCGGAAGCGGAAGTCGTCCACTCCGGATCCACCGAACTCCTCGGGCACGCAGAGTCCGATGATGCCGGACTTCCCCGCGGACAGCCATGCCGAGCGGTCGATGAGCTTCTCGGTTTCCCACTGTTCGTAGTTCGGCTCGACCTCGCGGGCGAGAAATTCGCGCACGGTCTCCCGGTACGCCTCGTGATCGGGCTCGAAAATGCTGCGCTGCACTGGTTCTCCTCTGCAACAGGTGTCCGGGTCAGGAGGCCGGTCGGTACCCGACCGTGTGTAGGGCGATGTCGATGTATCGGGTGGCGATCTGCTCGGGCGTCAATGCTCCTCCGGGCTGATACCAGCGCGGAATGTGCTGGCACATGCCGAGGAGCGCTCGCACCGTCTCGGCGGTGTCGCTCGTGGTGAACACACCCCGGGAGACCCCGTCCGCTACGAGGTCGATCATCATCAGTTCGAGTCTCTTGCGGGTCGCGGCGTACCGGCTTCGACTCTCATGCGAGATGTGCCGCAGTTCGGAGTCCAGTGCCACATGCCTGGACCGGTAGGTCATATAGAGAACGATGGCCTCGACGACGTTGCCGAATCGATCCGCGGGATCGTCCCCCGCCTCGTCGGCCGCGCTCTCCGCTCGGTCGTTGAGTTCGCGCATCGAGGCTTCGAAGAGCGCCACGAGAACTGATTCCTTGCTCTCATGGTGGTAGTACAGCGCGGGAACGGTCACCCCGACACGACGGGCGATTTCGCGCACCGTCGTGCCGTGGTAACCATTCTCGTTGAAGGCATCCAGAGCATGCTCGAGGATGGGGGTCAGGGGCAGGGGTTCGAATGTCCGCCAATCGACGGACACCGACTTCGCGGTCATCGCCCCTCCTCTCGCAGGTTCGTTCGGTCTTCGATCGGATTCGATCAGCGCGGAGCCATACGGATGGCGCCGTCGAGGCGGATGGTCTCACCGTTGAGCATCGGGTTGGACACGATGTGCGCGGCGAGTGCGCCGTACTCGGAGGGATCCCCGAGGCGAGACGGGTGCGGTACCTGCGCCCCGAGCGAGGCCTGCGCGGCCTCCGGCAGACTGCCGAGCAGCGGAGTCTTGAACAGGCCGGGGGCGATGGTGACCACGCGGATCAGCAGCGACGCCAGGTCGCGGGCGATCGGCAGGGTCATGCCGACCACGCCGCCCTTGGACGCCGAGTACGCGGCCTGACCGATCTGGCCGTCGAAGGCGGCGACGGACGCGGTATTGATGATGACGCCGCGCTCACCGTCGATCGGCTCGGTCTTCGAGATGCGCTCAGCGGCCAGCCGCAGCACATTGAAGGTGCCGACCAGGTTCACATTGATGACCTTGTTGAAGTCGGCCAAGGGGAATGCGCCGTTCTTGCCGACGGTCTTGATGGCGTTGCCGATGCCGGCGCAGTTCACGGTGACGCGCAGTGGTCCGAGCGATTCCGCCAGATCCAGTGCGGCGGTCACGGACGCTTCGTCGGTCACATCGCCCGCGGCGAAGCGGACGCGGTCGCCGAGTTCCTTGGCGACGACCTCACCGTTGGACGACGGCAGGTCGAGGATGACGACGCTGGCGCCGTCGGCGAGCAGGGCCTTGGTGGTGGCCAGGCCGAGGCCGGAGGCACCGCCGGTGACAAGAGCGACACTGTCGTTGACGATCATGTAATCCCTTTCGGAGAGTAGGTTTTCGGTAAGAAGTGAAGGTCAGAGACGTTCGATGATGGTGGCGTTGGCCATGCCCGCGCCCTCGCACATGGTCTGCAGCCCGTAGCGGCCACCAGTGGCTTCGAGGTTATTGACCAGAGTGGTCAGCAATCGGGTGCCCGAGGATCCCAGGGCGTGTCCGAGTGAGATCGCGCCGCCCCAGGGGTTGAGCTTGGCCGGATCGGCGTTGAACTCGTGCGCCCAGGCAAGGGGCACCGGCGCGAACGCCTCGTTGACCTCGTAAGCGTCGATGTCGTCGATGCTCAGACCCGCGCGCTCGAGCACCTTGTGGGTAGCCGGGATCGGCGCGGTGAGCATGAAGACCGGATCGTCACCGGCAACGGAGAACGAATGGAACCGCGCCCGCGGCGTCAGCCCCAGCTTGTTCGCCATCTCCTCGCTCATGATCAGAGCGGCGGAGGCGCCGTCGGTGAACGGCGACGAGTTGCCGGGCGTGATCAACCACTGCGCCTCCGGGAACCGGGCCGCGTATTTTTCGGAATAGAACGACGGCTTCAGGCCGGCCAGTCCCTCGGCGGTGGTGGTGGCGCGCACCGTCTCGTCGACCGTGTGCTGCACCTGCTCCCCGGCGGCGTTGGTCACGGTGATCGGTACGATCTCCTTGTCGAACAGCCCCTTCGCGGCGGCCTCGGCGGCACGCTGATGCGACTGCGCGGAGAACGCGTCGACGGCCTCCCTGTCCAACTTCCACTTCGCGGAGATCAGTTCCGCGGAGATGCCCTGGTTGACCAGGCCCTCCGGGTAGCGGGCGGCGATGCCCGGGCCCGAGGCGTCCTGGCCCATCGGCGAGGTGCCCATCGGGATGCGGCTCATCGATTCCACACCACACGCGATCACCATGTCGTAGGCGCCGGCGATGACACCCTGTGCGGCGAAGTGCGCGGCCTGCTGGCTCGATCCGCACTGGCGGTCGATGGTGGTGGCGGGCACCGAGTCCGGGAACCCGGCCGAGAGCAGCGCGGTGCGGGAGATGTTCAGGGCCTGCTCACCGACCTGCTGGACACACCCGCCGATCACGTCGTCGACCTGCGCGGGGTCGATGCCGTTGCGTTCGACGATGCTGCGCAGAACGTGCGCGAGCAACTCCACGGGATGGGTCCCGGACAGTGCACCGCCGGGCTTGCCCTTGCCCGAGGCGACGCGGACGACGTCGACGATGACAGCGTTGGTCATGATGATTCCCTTTCGAGGAAGAATTTGGGTGCCCTCGATTCGGGGGCCATTACTGATCGCTCGCTAAAGTTAGTACCACGCCGCTGCGGGCACGGTCAACGGCTAAGGTTACCTAGCGCCCGCTCAGTTGCATCTGGTATGGATATTCGGGGCGAACCGGAGGAGATCATCACGTGTATGCGCAGCAACTGACCGCGACATCGGGTCCGAGTGGAGTCCGGTTGGTCGAAATCGACGAGCCCGAGGGTAACGGCCTGGTCGTCGTCGACCTGCACGCCGCGGGGGTCTCGTTCCCCGACCTTCTACAGACCACCGGCAGCTATCAGATGGTCCGTGAACTGCCGTTCGTACTCGGCTCCGAAGGCGCGGGCGTCGTCCGCAGCGCACCCGAAGGCAGCGGATTCGCCGCCGGCCGGCGGGTGGCCGTACTAGCGGTCGGCGGCGCCTGGCAGCAGACCGTCGCGGTGCCGGCGCAGTTGGTGTTTCCCCTGCCCGACTCGGTATCGCTGGAGGCCGGGGCGGGCTTCCTCCTGAACTACCTCACGGTGCACTTCGCTCTCGACGAGCGAGCCCGCTACCGTCCCGGGGAGACCGTGCTCGTGCACGGCGCGGCCGGCGGTGTCGGCGTGGCCGCACTCCAGGTGGCCGCCGCGCTGGGACTCGAAACCATCGCCGTGGTCAGTTCCGAGGAGAAGGCGAAAACGGCTCTCGCGCAACGCGCAACGCATGCGGTCCTGGTCGAGGGATGGAAGGACCGCGTCCGGGAGATCACCGGTGGCCGCGGGGTCGACATCATCCTCGATCCGGTCGGTGGTGATCGCGTCACCGACAGCCTGCGCAGTCTCGCACCGGGTGGCCGCCTCGTGGTGCTCGGTTTCACCGGCGGTGAGATTCCCACCGTCAAGGTCAATCGTCTTCTCCTCCGCAATATCTCGGTGGTCGGCGCCGGTTGGGGCGAGTACGTGGGCACCGATCCCGGATACCCCGCGAGGCAGTGGGCGGCACTCGCACCCCTGCTCGACTCCGGCGACCTGCAGATCGCGGAACCCACCCTCTACCCGCTCGCGAATGCCGGCGACGCCCTACGCGCACTCGAAACCCGAACCGCCACCGGAAAAATCGTCCTCTCTCTCCGAACTTCGTGAAGGATCTCCAATGACTACTGACAATCCCGGTGTGAGGATCGCCGTCGAGGGCGGCATTCTCCGCATCACGCTCGACCGGCCCCAAAGCATGAACGCGGTCACCACCGAGGCCCTCGAGGCCATCGCCGGCGCCTTCGAGAAGCACACGGGCGACTCGTCGGTTCGCGTCGCCGTCCTCACCGGCGCCGGACGCGCATTCTGCACGGGCGCCGACCTCTCCATCGCGAGAGACCTGGATTCCCCGTCGCCGGATCTCATCGACGCCCTGAATCGCGCCGCCACAGCCATTCGCGCCTTCCCCCGGCCGGTCATCGGAGCCGTCAACGGCCCTGCCGCCGGAGCGGGCGCATCCCTGGCGTTGGCGTGCGATCTCACGGTCGTCACGGAGTCCGGCTATTTCCTGTTGGCATTCACCAGGGTCGGCCTGATGCCCGACGGCGGTGCCACCGCCCTGGTCGCCGCCTCGATCGGCCGAGCCCGGGCCATGAAGATGGCACTGCTCGCCGAGCGACTCCCGGCTCGGGACGCGCTCACCGCGGGCCTCGTGGCAGACGTCTATCCCGATGAGGAGTTCCGCGATTCGGTGGAGACACTGGCACACCGCCTCGCAGACGGCCCGCCGGATGCCCTCGCCGAAACGAAGATGGCGATCAACGACGCTACCCTCGTGGAACTCGACGACGCCTTCGCGCGGGAACGCAAGGGACAGCTCGTTCTGCTCGCGGCTGCCGACTTCGCAGAGGGTGTTGCTGCATTCAAGGAAAAGCGTCCGGCCGTCTTCGGACGGGGCTGAGGCACCGTGACAACCCCTATCCGCCCCGCAGTCATCGCCCGTTGGCACGAGATCGTCGAGACGTCCGACCTCCGCGCTCTCGACACGCTGATCGCGGAGGACGCCGTGTTCTCCTCCCCCGCGGTGTTCACTCCGCAAGAAGGTAAGGCCAAGACATTCGCCTACCTCGGTGCCGCACTGACGGTGTTCGAGAACACCGGCTTCCACTACGTCGACGAGTGGTACGGTGAACGATCTGCAGTTCTCGAGTTCGCTGCAGATCTCGACGGGATCCACGTCAACGGCGTCGACATGATCCGCTGGAGTGACGAAGACCGGATCACCTCGTTCAAGGTCATGATCCGCCCGCTCAAGGGCCTTCAGGCCCTCATCCCCCGCATGGGCGAGCAACTAGCCCAGTCCTGAACCACCCGCTTACAAGAACCACTGTCCTACAAGGAGTTTCCATGAGCCTGCCCACGATTTTGCACGACCGGCTTCGCCTTCCGGTGGTGGCGTCGCCGATGTTCATCGTCTCGGGACCCGACCTCGTCATCGCCCAGTCCACCTCCGGCATCGTCGGATCGTTCCCCACGCTCAACGCGCGCCCCCAGCCGGTGCTGCGCGAATGGCTGCAGCGCATCACCGAGGAACTGGCCAAGTACGACGCCAACAATCCCGAGGCGCCGTCCGCACCGTTCGCGGTCAACCTGATCGTGCACAAGTCCAACGATCGCCTGGCCGAAGACCTGGCGACCATCGTCGAATTCGCGGTACCGATCGTGATCACGTCGCTGGGCGCCCGCGCCGACGTCAACGAGGCCATCCACTCGTACGGCGGGATCGTGCTCCACGACGTCATCAACAACACCTACGCGAAGAAGGCGATCGAGAAGGGCGCCGACGGCCTCATCGCGGTGGCTGCCGGCGCCGGCGGTCATGCCGGAACCCAGTCGCCGTTCGCCCTGATCCAGGAAATCCGCGAATGGTTCGACGGCCCGCTACTCCTCTCGGGCTCCATCGCCCATGGCCGTTCCATCCTCGCAGCGCAGGCGGCGGGAGCAGACCTCGCCTACGTGGGGTCCGCCTTCATCGCCACCGAAGAGGCCAACGCAGACACCGAGTACAAGCAGATGATCGTCGACTCGACCGCATCGGACATCGTCTACTCCAACCTGTTCACCGGAGTGCACGGAAACTATCTGCGCGGCAGTATCGAAGCCGCCGGTCTCGACCCGGTCGCCCTGCCCCAGTCCGATCCCTCCGCAATGGACTTCGGTACCGGTGACGACACCGCCACCGGATCCGACAAGGCCAAGCCGAAGCCGTGGCGTGACATCTGGGGAGCCGGCCAGGGCGTGGGTGCGGTGGACGCCGTCGTTCCCACGGCCACACTCGTCGACCGGCTGGCCCGCGAATACGCCGAAGCGCGCACACGTCTCGGCGTCTGACAACACAGTCGCGCAGTTCGGGGGGTATGGCGCTCATGAGGAACGCTGCAGCAGATTTGGTTTCAGCCTTCTTCGATGAGCTTCATCGGCGCATGCACTAAACCTGAATCCGTGGAAGATCTTGGTGGCCGCGTCGGCGTGTGAATGAGGAAAGTGCCTTCTGAGCTGGGATGATCAGGGTCGTTGAAGTCCAGATTATCCGCCGCATCAGAAAGCACTTTCAGTGA
>NZ_JBAQEO010000439.1:0-2729 GCF_049286785.1 Rhodococcus sp. (in: high G+C Gram-positive bacteria)
GCACGAGGGGTTCGATGTCGGTATCGGCTTGTGAATCAG
Organism: Rhodococcus sp. (in: high G+C Gram-positive bacteria); assembly: GCF_049286785.1. Classification (GTDB taxonomy): domain Bacteria; phylum Actinomycetota; class Actinomycetes; order Mycobacteriales; family Mycobacteriaceae; genus Rhodococcus_F. Next base: position 40 of record NZ_JBAQEO010000439.1, read on the forward strand.
TTCTCGGCGGCGAGCTGAACACAGGCTGCGGCGATCTCTTGTCCACGGGTGTCGCGGACCGTGCAAGATACGCCCTGGGCCAGCACGCGACGCACGAACTCCTTCTCCACCGGCTTGGGGCTGGCGTCCCACTCGCTGCCCGGTGTCGGGTTGAGGGGAATCAGGTTCACGTGCACCAGCGGGCCGAGTGCCTTGTGGAGCTTCTTGCCCAGCAGATCGGCCCGCCAGGGCTGATCGTTGACATCTCGGATCAGCGCGTACTCGATCGACACCCGCCTACCGGACTTGTCCGCGTAGTACCGGGCTGCGTCGAGTACCTCGGCCACCGACCAGCGGTTGTTCACGGGAACCAACGTGTCGCGCAGTTCGTCGTCGGGGGTGTGCAGCGACACCGCCAGCGTGACGCTGAGGTCCTCGTCGGCGAGCTTACGGATCGCAGGTGCCAGGCCGACCGTGGACACGGTGACGGAACGCTGCGACAGGCCGAGGCCGTCCGGGGCCGGCGAGGTGATGCGGCGGACCGCTGCCACCACCCGCTTGTAGTTGGCGAGCGGCTCGCCCATGCCCATGAAGACGACATTCGACAGTCGGCCCGGTCCACCGGCCACGTCGCCGTCGCGGAGGGCCGCGGCGGCCGCGCGCACCTGATCGACGATTTCGGCTGTCGAGAGGTTGCGTTGCAGGCCGCCCTGACCGGTGGCGCAGAACGGGCATGCCATACCGCAGCCGGCCTGGCTCGAGATGCACAGCGTCGCGCGGTCGGGGTAACGCATGAGGACGCTCTCGAGGAGGGTGCCGTCGCCCGCCTTCCACAGTGTCTTACGGGTATCGCCACCGTCACACGCCAGATGCTTGACCGGGGTCAGCAACGTCGGGAAGAGCGCGGCGCCCACCTTCTCTCGGACGGATACCGGGAGATCGGTCATCTCGGCGGGATCGGCCTCGAGACGGGAATAGTACTGACGGGCCAGTTGGTCGGCGCGGAATGCGGGCAGACCCAGCTCTTTCACCGCCTCCCGCCGCTCGACGGAGTCGAGGTCCGCGAGATGCCGCGGAGGCATCCCACGCCTGGGCGCGGTGAACACGAGGGGAAGCGAAACAGCCATAGTGCGTCCATTGTCCCATTGATTCGGGATCCGTCGTCGCAGGGAGACGAGCCGCACCCCATTTCCCCCTCGATGTGGGTGCACGAGACGGCCCGGTGGGTGAAGATCAACTCATGTCGACACCACCCAACGACCCTTCGAATTCCTATCCGGACATCCCCTCCGGTCGCGAACCCGCCACCGACTCCGGACCGGCGGGCGCCCCGCACTCCGAGATTCAGCACACCGGACCCCACCCCGATGTCGCGCGCCGCAAAGGCATCAAGCACACCCGAGCCGGTGCGACGTGGACGGGCCTGGTGATCGGAATCATCGTCCTGATCCTGCTACTGGTGTTCATCCTGCAGAATCTGGGCAGCGTCACTCTGCAGATGTTCGGCTGGGACTTCACGTTGCCGCTCGGTGTCACCATCCTGATCGCCGCCATCGCGGGCGCGGTGATCATGGCCCTCGCCGGCGGTGTGCGCATAATCCAGATCCGGCGGGCAGCCAACCGTCAGCGGCGACTGACAGCCGAGCAGTAACTGGACATCGGTAACGCAAGTGCACTGTGCCCAGCCGGTGCGAGCATGATTGAGGTCGTGGACATTGTGGACATTACCGAAGGGGCACTCCAGTGAAGACCGACGTCGAGACGACCTCGACCCCGGGTATCGTCGCCGAGCAGGCCAGATCGTGGCTCCTCGTTCCCGGTGGCAAGCCCGAGATGTTCGACCCTGCGCACGCGAGCCCTGCCGATGCCGTCATCCTCGACCTCGAGGACGCCGTCACTCCCGACCGTAAACCGCGCGCGCGACACGACGTGGTGGCCTGGCTGGGCGAGCACCGCCGCGCGTGGGTGCGCATCAACGACGCGACCACACCGTACTGGGCGGACGACCTCGATGCTCTCGCCGGAATCCCGGGACTCGAAGGGGTGATGCTCGCCAAGACGGAGAGCGGCATGCAGGTCGACGCGACCGCGGAACGTCTTCCCGAGGACACGAGGGTGCTCGCCCTCATCGAGTCCGCGGTGGGCCTCGAGGCAGCACCCGAGATCGCCCGGACGGACGCCACATTCCGGCTCGCATTCGGTAGCGGCGACTTCCGCCGCGACACCGGCATGGACAACTCACCGCTCGCGATGGCCTACCCGCGGTCGCGGCTGACCATCGCCAGTCGCGCGGCCCGGATCGCCGCCCCGATCGACGGGCCGACACTCGGCACGGACGTCGAAGCCCTCCAACGTGATTCGGCGCTCACCCTGTCGATGGGAATGAGCGGAAAGCTGTGCATGACCATCGCGCAGACCGCACACGTCAACGCCGCACTCAGCCCCTCCCCGGCCGAAGCGGAGTGGGCAAGGCGTGTGATCGCGGACCTCGGCGAGGACGGATCGCGGGTTCGGGACGGCAGCGACCTCCCTACGCTCGCGAAAGCCAAGAAGATCAACGCTCTCGCAAGGCTCTTCCACATCAAGGGGCACTGAGCGGAGCGATCAACGGGGCACTGAGCGGAGCGATCAACGGGGCACTGAGCGGAGCGATCAACGGGGCACTGAGCGGAGCGATCAACGGGCACTGAGCGGAGCGATCAAGGGGGCAC
>NZ_JBAQEO010000440.1:0-5025 GCF_049286785.1 Rhodococcus sp. (in: high G+C Gram-positive bacteria)
ACTACATCCCGTGGGACGAAGGGCGCAACTTCGCCGCCATGGGCGGCGTCGACTGGGACATCGAGCAGTCGCAGCTGGACGAGGTCGCGCGGGCCGCCATGATCACCAACCTCCTCACCGAGGACAACCTGCCCTCGTATCACCGCGAAATCGCCGAGAACTTCTCGCAGGACGGAGCGTGGGGAACCTGGGTCGGCCGCTGGACCGCCGAGGAGAACCGACACGGTATCGTGATGCGCGACTACCTCGTCGTGACCCGTGCCGTCGATCCCGTCGAGCTCGAGCGTTTCCGTATGGAGCACATGACCAACGGATTCGCCACCCCGTCCGATGTCGACGCAGGGTTTCTCCATTCGGTCGCGTACGTGACGTTCCAGGAGCTCGCCACCCGCGTCAGCCACCGCAACACCGGCAAGGCATGCAAGGACCCCATCGCGGACAAGATGCTGCAGCGCATCGCCGCCGACGAGAACCTGCACATGATCTTCTACCGAAACATGTGTGGCGCGGCTCTGGATCTCGCGCCCGACCAGGCACTCGAAGCCGTCAACCTGATCGTCCAGAACTTCCAGATGCCCGGCGCCGGCATGCCGAACTTCCGTCGCAACGGCGTTCTGATGGCCAAGCACGGCATCTACGACCTGCGTCAGCACCTCGAAGAGGTCGTAATGCCGGTGCTGCGCAAGTGGAACATTTTCGAGCGCACCGACTTCACCGCGAGGGGCGAGGAGATCCGCGAGAGTCTCGGCAAGTTCCTCGAAAACCTCGAGGGCCAGGCCACCAAGTTCGAAGAGCAGCGCGATCGCATGCTCGCCCGTGAGGCCAAGAAGCGCGAGCAGAAGGCTTCCTAGCCACAACAGCTATCCTGTGCCCGGTACCGGATTCGGTACCGGGCACACCTTTTTCTCGCAATTTCTCAGAGGTCGTCTATGTCATCCCTTCGTATCGGATCACTCGAGCTGCGCAGCCCCGTGGTACTGGCACCCATGGCCGGTATCACCAATGTCGCGTTCCGCACCCTGTGCCGTGAGCTCGAAACCGAACGTGCGGGCAGCACCTCCGGCCTTTACGTCTGCGAGATGGTCACCGCGCGTGCCCTCGTCGAACGTCAACCCGCGACGTTGCACATGACCACGTTCGGACCCACCGAGTCCCCGCGGTCCCTGCAGCTGTACACCGTCGACCCCGACACCACCTACGCTGCGGCGAAGTTGATCGTCGACGAGAACATGGCCGATCACATCGACATGAACTTCGGGTGTCCCGTACCCAAGGTGACCCGCAAGGGTGGCGGCGCGGCCCTGCCCTACAAGCGGACCCTGTTCGGTCGTATCGTCGCGGCGGCCGTGAAGGCCACCGAGGGCACCGACATTCCGGTCACCGTCAAGTTCCGGGTCGGTATCGACGCCCAGCACCACACCCATCTCGACGCCGGCCGCATCGCCGCCGCGGAGGGCGCCGCCGCCGTCGCCCTGCACGCGCGGACCGCCGCCCAGCGGTATTCCGGGACCGCCGACTGGAACGAGATCGCCCGGCTGAAAGAGCACGTGACGGATGTGCCGGTACTCGGAAACGGCGACATCTTCGCCGCCGAGGACGCCGCCCGCATGATGGCGGAGACCGGGTGCGACGGCGTCGTCGTGGGACGCGGATGCCTGGGCAGGCCGTGGCTGTTCGCGGAACTCAGTGCGGCCCTGAACGGAAACCCGCAACCCACGCCGCCCACGCTCGGTGAGGTGGCCACCATCATCCGGCGGCACGCCGAACTGCTTGCAGCGCACCATGGCGAGGACAAAGGCCTGCGCGAACTGCGCAAGCACGTGTCCTGGTACCTCCGCGGCTTCCCCGCCGGCCCCGAATTACGGGTGTCGATGGCGCTGGTGAGCACTCTCACCGAACTCGATGATCTGCTCGCCCGGCTCGACCCGTCGATTCCCTTCCCCGAGGACGCCGAAGGCCCGCGTGGTCGGCAGGGTTCACCCGGCACCGTCGCCCTTCCCGAAGGCTGGCTCGACGACCCCGAAGACTGCCTCGTACCCGCCGGAGCCGACATGATGCATTCGGGCGGCTAGCAGCAAAGACGCGGGCCACGCCACTTTCGGGTGTGGAGCCGTGACGACTACTAAGTAGTATTGCTGAAATTCCGTCGGGTCTGACGGACGTCCGGCGGAGAAGGCAGGTTGTATCGGTGGGTGATGATCACACTTCGGACTCGCCTGCGCCCGAGTCCCGCGCACCATGGGAACGACCGCTCGCCGATCGCAGTTACCGAGAAGCGCACTCGGGAGGCCAACACCGTGTGCCGCCGCCGCAGTCCCCGGTCGAACGCCCCGCAGAACGCAGGACGCCCCAACCGCCGGGTCCATCGGGCACGCGGGCATCAGACAGATCCGAACCGTCACGGCACGACAGCGGCCGGATCGGACACCGATCTGCCGGTCCGACGGAATCACTCTCCGTCGCCGACCTGGTGAAGAAGGTGTCTGTAGACAACAAGAGCGTCACGGACGACCCCGAGAAGACAGAGATCATCCCCCCGGTCGACGAGCGGCAGCCGCCTCCCGGACCTACTCCCCGGCGGACTCCCGTTCCGCCCGCGCCGAAGGACGCCGCAGAGTCCGGATGGACCCAGGATTCCGCCGAGACCACGGTCGCCCCTCAGGTGGTCGGCACACCGGGCCGGACTCGGCTCGCACTGAGCAAGACACGACGGCGCAGGCGTCTCCGCGCAGCAGGGCGCGCATTCGTGGCGTTGGCAGCAGTGATCGCTCTGGCCGCCACCGGCATCGTCTGGGGTTACCTTCGTTCCACCGAGAACAGGTTCGCGCAAATCGCAGCCCTCGACACCGAGTCGACGGACATCGTCGACGCCGGTGGTCAGACAGGCGACGAGACTTATCTGATCGTCGGCACCGACACCCGCGCCGGAGCGAGCGGCGAGGTGGGCGCCGGAACAGTCGAAGACGCGGAAGGCGCCCGCGCCGACACGGTGATGCTCGTCAATATTCCAGCCGACCGCAGCCGGGTGGTGGCGGTGTCGTTCCCGCGTGACCTCGACGTCGAGCGTCCTGTCTGCCGGGGTTGGGACAACGACACAGGCACATATACCGAAGAGACCTATCCGGCTGCCGACGGCGACAAACTCAACGCCACCTATGCGCTCGGTGGACCGAAGTGCCTGGTCAAGGTGATCCAGAAGTTGTCCGGGCTCAAGATCGGTCACTTCGTCGGCATGGACTTCGCCGGATTCGAGTCGATGGTCAACGAGATCGGCGGCGTGGAGGTCTGCACCACGCAACCACTCGAGGACTACATCCTCGGCACCGTGCTGGCGCAGGCCGGAACACAAACCCTGGACGGAAAGACCGCACTCAACTATGTGCGCGCCCGGCACGTCGAAGCCGAGGGTAACGGTGACTACGGCCGCATCAACCGCCAGCAGCGATTCCTCTCCGCCCTACTGCGGGGCGCGCTGTCCGGCCAGGTGCTGCTCAATCCTGGGAAGCTCAACGGGTTCATCAACGCCTTCACCCGCGAGACGTTCGTGGAGAACATCGACACGAAGTCGCTGGTCACCCTCGGACGCTCGCTGCAGAACGTCGATGCAGGCGCCGTGACATTCCTGACCGTACCCACCGCCGGAACCACGGACTGGGGAAACGAGATACCCCGCACCGATGACATCGAGGCCATCTTCCGGGCCATCATCGACGATGCCCCGCTACCCGGAGAGAAGCGGGCAGAACCGGTAGCGGGATCGACGCCCCCACCGGCACCCGAGGCGCCTCGGTCGCTTCCTGCGGTCGACCCGTCGAGTGTGTCCTTGCAGGTGTCGAATGCTTCCGGGGTATCGGGGCTGGCAGCAACTACGGCGGATGCGCTCGCCGCAGCAGGGTTCCAGATCTACAGCGTCGGCAACTACACGGGCACCAGCACCGAAACGGTGGTCCGATTCTCGCCCGGGGAAGAGGCCGAGGCAGCCACCGCTGCCTCGACGATTCCGGGGGCGATACTCGAGTCGACCTCGGGACTCGGCGCTGTCATCGAGGTGGTGATCGGCTCGGACTTCGATGGCACCGTGAACACACCCAGTCCCGTCGACACCCTCCTCGACGTTTCCGATGTTCGGGCGGGCGAGGCCGAGGCCATCGAGATCCCCAAAGACCTGGCAGTGGTGAATGCGGGCGATACGTCCTGCGAATGAACGCGGATCCGCCGCGTCATTCACCCGGCGTTCACCTCGGCATCGTGACTTGGACTTACACGCGCCGTAGGCTGTGACTTCATGCGCGTGGCTTACAACGAACAAATGACCGAACTGGCCGACCTTCTCGGTGAGATGGCAGGGCTGGTGGGCACCGCCATGGAGAAGGCAACACAGTCGCTGCTCCAGGCCGATCTCTCCCTCGCGGAGCAGGTGATCGAAGAACACGACAGGATCACCGAACTGAGCGTTCTGTGCGAGGAGAGGGCATTCGCACTCCTCGCTCTGCAGGCCCCCGTGGCCGGCGACCTCCGTTCCGTCGTCAGTGGCATCCAGATAGTCGCCGACATCGACCGCATGGGCGCTCTGGCTCTCCACGTCGCCAAGATCGCGCGCCGACGCCACCCCAACCACGTCCTCCCCGAAGAGGTCAACGGCTACTTCGCGGAAATGGGGCGCATCGCCGTCTCCATCGGGGCGGCCGCGCGCGAGGTCCTCGAAACTCGCGACCCCGAGCGTGCCGCCCGGCTGCGTGACGAGGACGAGGCGATGGACGACCTGCATCGCCACCTGTTCACCGTCCTGATGGACCGTGAGTGGAAGCACGGAGTGGCGGCGGCAGTGGATGTCACCCTGCTGGGACGCTTCTACGAGCGCTTCGCCGACCATGCCGTCGAGGTGGGCCGCCGCGTGATCTTCCTCGTCACCGGCAAGCTGCCCGAGGAGGAACCCGAGAACGTCCGGGCCAAGGTCGACCAGCTCACCACCTATCCCGAAAAATAGAGCCTTCAGCGCGACAGGACGCCCGCACGCTCACAGCG
>NZ_JBAQEO010000441.1:0-1946 GCF_049286785.1 Rhodococcus sp. (in: high G+C Gram-positive bacteria)
CCCGGCCCAGGGGACGTCCCGTTCGGACTGGTCGGTGCTGCGTGGTGCCGGGTGGTGCCTACTGCTCGGCGATGGCCTTCTGGAGGTTGATATCCAGGGCACCGAGGAACTCCTCGGTGGTCAGGTAGCCCTGGTCGCCGCCGACCAGCATGGCGAGGTCCTTGGTCATCTGGCCGCCCTCGACGGTCTTGATGACGACGTCTTCGAGCTTCTGCGAGAAGGCGATGACCTCGGGGGTGTTGTCCAGCTTGCCGCGGTGCTCGAGTCCACGGGTCCACGCGAAGATGGACGCGATGGGGTTCGTCGACGTCGGCTTGCCCTGCTGGTGCTGACGGTAGTGCCGGGTCACGGTGCCGTGCGCAGCCTCCGCCTCACAGGTCTTTCCGTCCGGGGTGAGCAGCACCGACGTCATGAGGCCGAGCGAGCCGAAACCCTGGGCCACGGTGTCGGACTGCACGTCACCGTCGTAGTTCTTGCACGCCCAGACGTAACCGCCCTCCCACTTCAGTGCGGAGGCGACCATGTCGTCGATGAGGCGGTGCTCATAGGTGAGGCCCGCCGCGTCGAACTCCGACTTGAACTCGGTCTCGTAGATGTGCTGGAAGATGTCCTTGAAGGCACCGTCGTACGCCTTGAGGATGGTGTTCTTCGTCGACAGGTACACCGGGTAGTTCTGCTGCAGGCCGTAGTTGAGCGAAGCCCGCGCGAAGTCCGTGATGGACGTGGTGAAGTTGTACTGACCCTGGACGACGCCGCCGCCCTCGGGAAAGTTGACCAGCTCGTGCTCGATGGGCTCGCTGCCGTCCTCGGGGGTGTAGGTGATCATCACCTTGCCGGGGCCGGGCACCTTGAAGTCGGTAGCGCGGTACTGGTCACCGAAGGCGTGGCGGCCGATGATGATCGGCTTGGTCCAGCCCGGAACGAGTCGCGGAACGTTGGAGATGATGATGGGTGCGCGGAAGATCGTGCCACCGAGAATGTTGCGGATGGTCCCATTAGGGGAACGCCACATCTTCTTGAGGCCGAACTCCTCGACCCGGGCCTCGTCAGGGGTGATCGTCGCGCACTTGACGCCGACGCCGTGCTTCTTGATGGCATTGGCAGCCTCGATGGTCACCTGGTCGTCGGTCTCGTCCCGGTGTTCGATACCGAGGTCGTAGTACTCGAGATTCACATCCAGGTAAGGATGGATCAGCTTGTCTTTGATGAACTGCCAGATAATGCGCGTCATCTCGTCGCCGTCGAGTTCGACGACGGTTCCCTCAACCTTGATCTTGGACATGGGTGCTTCGCGTCCTCCTAGGAAGTTTCCCTGGTTACACGGTTGCGGGCGCACTTTGTGGGTGGGTCCGCGAACGGTTCGCTTATCAAACGTAGACGGTCAGGACGGTCACTGGGAGACCGGACCCAAACATGACGAGCGTACTGCTACGCATCGCGTCCGCAACATCTGGGCCTGCCACGTGCCCCTACTCACTGGTAACTTTTCCCTGCTAACGCCCCTGATCGGTGCCGTTTCCGGTCGTTCGGCCCTAGCGGCTAAGATCACGACAGGTCTTGAGTGCCAGCATCGAGCCCCGGCTGGCTGGCCGGCAACCCTCCACCGCGGTGGGGTGCCCCGGGTGATGACCTGGTTTCCTGATTCCATAACAGGTCGGGTGACAAGCGCGGGTCCGACATCGGAGGTTCATCATGTGTTGTTGTTGTCTCGGATAGACCAGACACGCCCTGTGCGCGGCGAGTGAGCTCCTCGTCCGCGCCTCGTCAACAACTGGAGTAGACAACCATGACCGAGAACTGGTCGTTCGAGACCAAGCAAATCCACGCCGGGCAGACGTCCGACGCGACCACCCGGGCGCGGGCACTGCCGATCTACCAGACCACGTCCTACACGTTCGACAGCACCGATCACGCGGCCGCACTGTTCGGCCTCACCGAACCGGGCA
>NZ_JBAQEO010000442.1:0-6350 GCF_049286785.1 Rhodococcus sp. (in: high G+C Gram-positive bacteria)
GGTCCATGGTGAACTCGTGACCGGAGTGGAGTTGCCCGCTCCGCCTCCCGGCAATCACGCGGCGTACCGCAAGGTGCGGGACCGGGCTGCCTTCGCATTCGCCCTGGTATCGGTGGCGGCGGAAATCGTGGTCGACGCGGACCGCATCACCTCCGCCCGCATCGCGCTCGGCGGAGTGGCGCACCGGCCCTGGCGGGCCGTGCGCGCCGAGGAGGTCCTCGTGGGCTCCCCGCCGTCCGAGGACGTGTTCGCGGAGGCGGCGGAGATCGAACTCGCCGAGGCGCATCCCCTACCGGGCAACGAGTTCAAGGTGGCGCTCACTCGTCGAGTTCTCGCAAGCATGCTCCGTTCCCTCACCGGGCAGGTCGAACATGGGCAGGTCGAACAATGACTCTTCTCGAACCGAAAGTGATCGGGACCGCCACCGAACGTGTGGACGGCCATGACAAGGTCACGGGCACAGCCCTGTACGCGTTCGAACACCCGGTCGACAATCCGACCTATCTGCATCCGATCCTGTCCACGACGGCCCGCGGGCGGGTCACGGCCGTGCACACCGCGGACGCGGAGGCGCTGGGTGGTGTCGTGGCGATCCTCAGCGTGTTCGACGCTCCCCGGCTGGCCGACACCTCCGACGGTGAGTTCACAATTCTGCAGGACACCGAGGTCCACTTCCGTGGCCAGTTCGTCGGCGCAGTGATCGCCGAGACACCCGAAATTGCGTGCCATGCAGCGGGATTGATTTGTGTCGACTACGAGGAATGGGACCACGATACCGAGTTCCGTTCCGGCCGCGATGACCTGTACGCGCCCGAGGACGTCAATGCAGGGTTTCCCACCGATACCGAAGAGGGCGACGTGGAATCGGCGTTGTCGGCTGCGTCGTTCACGGTGGACCAGATTTATGCGACCGCCATGGAACACAACAACCCGATGGAGCCGCACACATCCATCGCGCAGTGGCACGAACGCGGCGACACCACCGGCGGCGTGGGTCCCGTGCTGACGCTGTACGACTCTGCGCAGGGTGTGCACTCGGTACGGAGAACGCTGGCACCGCTGTTCGGGCTGGAACCCGAACAGGTGCGGGTGATCGCACCCCACGTGGGTGGCGGATTCGGGTCCAAGGGACTCCCACATGCGCACAACGTGCTGGTCGTCATGGCGGCGCAACGGACGAACGGCCGTCCGGTGAAGTTCGCGCTCACCCGCAGACAGATGTTTTCGCTGTCCGCGTACCGCACACCCACGTGTCAGCACGTTCGTCTGGGGGCCGACGCCGACGGGCACCTGACGGCCGTTTCCCACGAGGTGATCACACAGTCCGCGAAGATCAAGGAGTTCGCCGAACAGGCAGCCGTCCCGTCCCGGATGATGTATTCGTCGCCGAACCGGTACACCTCGCACCGCCTCGCCGCCCTCGACGTTCCGGTCCCGTCCTGGATGCGGGCGCCGGGCGAAACGCCCGGGATGTATGCGGCCGAGGTCGCGATGGACGAACTCGCACAGGCGTGTGGCCTGGATCCGATCGAACTACGCATCCGGAACGAACCGTCGCTCGACCCGGAGTCCGGCCTTCCGTGGTCCGGCCGCCGACTGGTCGACTGTCTGCGCGAGGGTGCAGGCCTGTTCGGGTGGGCAGATCGCGACGTCACCGCCGGGGAACGGTCGGACTCCGAATGGCTGGTGGGCATCGGAGTCGCGGCAGCCACCTATCCCGCCAACACCTCCCCCGGTTCGGTCGCCAGGATCGTCTACGGTGCGGACGGCGTCTATTCGGTGCAGATCGGTTCGGTCGACATCGGTACCGGTACGTGGACGGCGCTCACGCAGATCGCCGCGGACGCACTGGGCTGCCCGCTCGACGCGATCGCCGTGCACATCGGGGATACCGACCTTCCCTCGGCGTCCGTCGCGGGAGGTTCGACCGGAATCAGTTCCTGGGGCAGCGCGATCGTTGCCGCGGCACGGGTCTTTCGAGAGACCCACGGCCCGAGCCCGGAACCCGGCGCGCAGGCGAGCGCCGGCACGCCCGACAATCCTGACTCCGAGAACTATGCCCTGCACTCGTTCGGCGCACATTTCGCGGAGGTCCATGTCCACCGGGATACCCGCGAGATCCGGGTGGAGAGGATGCTCGGGGTATTCGCGATCGGCCGGGTGATCAACGTGCGCACGGTTCGCTCCCAACTCGTCGGGGGCATGATCATGGGACTGTCGATGGCCCTGCACGAGGACAGCGTCACCGATCCTCGTTTCGGCCACGTCGTCACCCAGGACCTCGCCGAATACCACATCAGTACCCACGCCGACGCGCGATACATCGACGCGGTGTGTCTCGACGATGTGGACGAGCACGCCAATGCAATGGGGTCGAAGGGGGCCGGTGAGATCGGCATCGTGGGTGCCGCCGCCGCGGTGGCGAACGCGATCTGTCACGCCACCGGCATCAGGGTCCGGAAGGTGCCGATTCGGCTGGACGATCTACTGCCCGATCGGTAGTTCATCTCATCCACCGACTGGGCGTCCACCGCCCCGTGTAGGTGAGGAATCGACGCGCTATCCTCCGTGGGCGCGGGCGGTCGCGCGTGTCGACGAGGCTGTGAGGCATGACAGTGAGCCGCGTACCGTCGACGAAGTACGCTGCGCCGGTGACGAACGCGGCGGCCGGCGCCGCGAGATACGCCGTGACCGCAGCGGCCTCACGGTCGTTGCACGCGGAATGTTCGAGGTCTACCCCCATGTCCGGCACCACCACGGAGTTCACCGTGATCGAGTACCGTGCAAGTTCCGTGGAGAGCAGCCCGGTCAGCCGGCCCCCCGGTGCCGACGCGGTCGTGATGTTCACAATTCGTCCCCCAGCACCGCCGGCGATCATGTATCGGACACCGCGCTGTATGCATTCCACGGCGGTGCTGCCCGGACAGTTGACGAGCACCTCGATACCGCCCAGTTCCTGAGCGAACTCGTCGACGGCGGCGGCGGATTCGGGCACACCTGCCGGATCCATCTGCCGTACGGTCGCCCGCGACGATGTGGCCCGGACCTTCCTGGCCAGCTCCTCGGCGCCGCACCGGTCCTCCGCGTAGGCCAGACCGAGGTGGAAACCGTCTTCCGCGAGCGCCATTGCGACGGTCTGTCCGATTCCGGAATCGGCTCCCGTCACCACCGCGGTGCGTGCCCTGGGGTGCATTGACTTGTATTACCCCCGGACCAGGCAACTCAAACGCTGACCTTGTTCAGGCAGAACGGAATCCGCGTTCGTTCAGCAATTGCTCGGCGCCGGTTCGCCTCGGAAGCGGGCATCGAGATAGTCCAGCGCGGACGGCAGTCCGAGAACGGCCGTGGTGAGGTGGTCGGGGCTGGGGAACAACTCGGACTGCACCCTGGCTCCGGCTGCGCAGTACCGCGCCATCGTCGCCTCGATCGAATCGACGGGAATGAGCGCATCCGTCGGGCTGTGCCATTCGAAGATCGGCGCCGTCGGAACGCCCGGATACAGCTCGACGCTGTTCTCGTTCAACACTTCCCATGCCTGCGGACTGCTCATCAGATCAGTGGTCCTGGCCACCTCCGTCACGCTGAGTCCCGCTCCCGCGGCGAGGATTCCGTTGGTGCACGCATCGGCGATCTCACCGCGCATCGCGAGTCCGCGGTCGTTGAGTTGCTCGCTGATCGGCAGCCGATTCGGGTACTCGCGTTCGAGCCCGAGGGCCGCCGCCATGGCGAGACCGAACGCGGGATGCGGTTGACTACCCAGACCGTTCGCCATCTTGCCGATGTTCATGGGGACGCCCCCCTCCGCCACACCCACGATGTTCAGTTCCGGGGCATAGGTCGGCGCGAGCGCGGCCGCCCACGCGGAAGCCATGCCGCCACCCGAATAACCGGCAAGCGCCACGGGGCTCTCCGCGAGGTTCAATTCGGGTACACGCTGGACCGCGCGGATCCCGTCGAGTGTGATCACGCCGCCGAGCTTCGCGGCGCCGTACGCACTGTTGGGGCCGAGGTGATCGGGAAGCGCCACCGCCCAGCCACGCTGAAGCACCAGGTTGAGTGCCGGGGCTTCACGGATCACGACGTCGGGATCGTTGGAGTAGAGGGTGCGCGACGGCGCACACCGCGGCCCCAGCGCGTTGATGATGTGCTGGTAGGACAGAAGAGGTCCGTCGACAGGCCGGTTTCGAGGCACCAGCACCGTCGTCACCGACGAAATCGGGTGCTCCTGCGAATCGGTCGTGCGGTACTTGACCTGCCAGATGTCGGCTCCGGGGAAGGCGGGCAGCGCAGGCATGGGCCGCACGGCGATCGGATCGCCTTCCGCACGGGAATCGACGCCCCGGGACTGCGCGTAGAACGGGTCGGGATCGGAAGCCGGATACATGGGCGCCGCGGCGGCCCCTCCAGCTGTGACGAGCGTCGCGCCTGTCAGCAGGGCCGCGCCCAACGCGCCGGCTAACAGATTTCGTCGTTGTGTGTGCCTCATGGAGCCTCCAGCATGCAGATCGAGCTGTCCGAGATCGGTCGCGATGGGTAGAGATGGGTAGAGGTGACTGTGACCGACGTCCCACGTGATATCGGAATCCCCGCCGACCCGTTACCACGGAGGGGACGTCGGACGGAACACGAGCACACCGTCGCTCAGTGCATGCTCAGGTAGTTTTCGAGTACCGGTCCGACGACCGCGAGAACATCGGGCTCGATCATCTGGTTGTGCTCGCATTCGATCTTGACTTCTTCGATACCTCCCGTGACGGCGCTTCTCCATTCGTCCGGCGAATGTTCGTGCTCGGATTGCGAGGCCGCCGCGGTGAAGAACAACAGATCACCGTCGAAGACCTGCGGGCGGAAACTGTTCATGATCCTTGCCGAGTTCGTGAACCCGGCGTTGATCCGTTCGAGATGTTGCGGAGTGATCCCCGTCTTCTGGCCGAACGCCTCGTCGAGCAGCTCGACGGCACGTTCGTAGGTGAGTTCGTCGTCGGCCGCCACCGATTCGAGTCCGAGCCCGTGCAGCAGCTCCGCGACGGTGAGACTGCCCGGACCGGTGTCGGAATCATTCGTCAGGTAGCTGTCCATGATGGCCAGGGTTGCGACGGACTCGCCTTCCCTGCGTAGTTCCACCGCGATCGCATGGGCGATGATGCCGCCGAGTGACCATCCGAGCAGATGGTACGGCCCGTGGGCTTGCACGCGGCGGATCTCCGTCACGTACCGGTGGGCCAGCTGCTCGATCGATTCGAACATCGGACCGCCGCTGATGACCGGCAACTGCAACCCGAATGCCGGGCGGTCCTGCGACAGATGCTGCAGAAGTCCTGCGTATCCCCATGAGAGGCCGATGCCGGGATGGACACAGAACAACGGCGGCTTCTCCCCGGTGGGCCGTAGTGGGATGACCACGTTCAACGCCTCGTCGACGGCCGTTTCCACCGGCTTCTCGGCATCGATCCGCAAGGCCAGTCCGGCAGGTGTCGGATCCAGGAACATCGACTGCAACGGAATGTGCCGTCCCAGACGCTCCTGCAGCAGCGTCACCAGCCGGGTTGCCACAATCGAGTTGCCGCCGAGATCGAAGAAGCTGTCGGCGGTGCCCACCCGATCGACGCCGAGTACTTCGGCGAAGGCTTCCACGATGACCCGTTCGGTGGCCGTCGTGGGCGCCCGGAATGCTGCGCCGGTCGACCCGAATTCGGGTGCCGGCAGAGCCTGGCGGTCGAGCTTGCCGACTGGAGTCATCGGGACCTCGTCGAGAACGACCACGGCGGACGGCACCATGTGCGCGGGCAGCCGCTCGACGGCGAAGGTACGCAACTCCGCAGGCTCGAGGTCGTGTCCCTCGACGGTCCGGACATAGGAGGCGAGCAGGGTGTCTCCCGAAGGCCCGGTGTGCCCGATCGTGGCCGCGAACGCCACCGCCGGATGCCGGGCCAGAACGGCGTCGATCTCACCCAGTTCGATGCGGAACCCGCGGACCTTCACCTGGAAGTCGGTGCGGCCGATGTACTCGAGGGTGCGGTCCCCACGCCACCGCACCACATCGCCCGTACGGTACATCCGCCGGCCGGTCTCCCCGAACGGGCAGGCGACGAAACGCTCCGAGGTGAGCGCCGGCCGGTTGTGGTACCCACGCGCCAGACCAGGACCGGCGATGTACAGCTCGCCCGGAACCCCGACCGGTACCGGCTGCAGGAACTCGTCGAGGACCAGTAGGCCGAAACCGACACCTGGGTCGCCGATGTTCACGTCGTCACCGGGGCGCATCGGGGCACTGATGCTCGACGTGATCGTGGTCTCCGTGGGCCCGTACCCGTTGTGCATGCGGCGAGTGCGGCCCCAGGTGTCGACCA
>NZ_JBAQEO010000443.1:0-1762 GCF_049286785.1 Rhodococcus sp. (in: high G+C Gram-positive bacteria)
CGTCGGCGGTGTGATCGGAGCATTCCTCACTGCGGCCGCTGCGGTGGGGTACTTCGTGTACTTCGAGACGACCAAGGGGCAGACCCCCGGCAAGCAGTTGCTGAAACTGCGCGTCGTGGGCGCGAGCGGTGGGTTCCCCACCCAGCAGGAGTCGCTGATCCGCAACAGCTTCTACATCCTCAGCGCCCTCGGCAGTCTCCCGTTCATCGGTCTACTGTTCGGACTGCTCGGCACCATCGCGGCGATCGTCATCGGCGTCACGATCAACTCGAGCCCCACCAAGCAGGGCAAGCACGACGAGCTCGCCGGCGGCACACGCGTCGTACAGAGCTCATAGCCGGCAGGTAGTCCGCAAGCGCGTGAATGTACCTCCGGTCGCCTCAGATCAGACAAACGGTACATTCACCCGGCGGCGCAGCGCTCGTCGGGCACCCCGGGCGATTCGCGCCACTCCGCCCGGGGTGCTTGGATGGCGGCGTGACAGTCTCAGATCAGCACGTCAAACCAGAAGACCACGCCGCGTTCGCGCACGTCAGCCGCGGGTACTACCCGACGTTCGTTGCGCTGTTCACGGCGACATTGCTGATCTCGAATATCTGCGCGACGAAGGGCGTCGCATTCTTCGGGGATTCGGAGCTGTCCCTCGGCCCGCTCCAGGTCCTGCCGGTCATCACCGACGGCGGGTTCTTCCTCTTCCCCCTTGCCTACATCCTGGGTGACGTGCTCAGCGAGGTGTACGGGTTCAAGTCGACGCGTCGCGCGATCTACCTGGGCTTCGGCGCACTCATTCTCGCGGCGCTGTGTTTCTGGATTCTGATCGAGCTGCCGTCGGCCGAGTTCTACGAGAACCAGGCTGCGCTCGAGGCTGTGGTCGGCGTGTATCCCCGGCTGCTCCTCGCCGGGTTGGCCGGCTACCTGGTGGGCCAGATGCTGAACTCGGTGACGCTGGTGATGATCAAGGAACGCACCAAGGAGAAGCATCTCTGGGCACGCCTCATCGGTTCGACCGTCGTCGGTGAATTCGCCGATACCCTGATCTTCTGCTCCATCGCGGCCGGTGCCATCGGCATCAGCACATGGAGCGATTTCGTGAACTACGTGATCATCGGATTCCTCTGGAAGACGCTCGTGGAGGTTCTCGTCATGCCGATCACCTACCGCGTCATCGCCTACGTGAAGAAACGCGAACCCACCTACGTGCTCCGCGCGTAGAACCGCCCGAGCGTGTCCGCCTTGAAATCGTCGAGGTAGCCGCCGTCGATACTGTCGCGGATCTGATCGACCAGACGCACGGTGAACCGCTCGTTGTGAATGGTGCAGAGGGTCGAGGCCAGCATCTCCTTGGCCTTGAACAGGTGGTGGATGTACGCCCGCGTGTAATTGGCGCACGTGTAGCAGTCGCAGTTCTCGTCGATGGGTGAGAAGTCGCGCCGGTTCCTGCTGGTGTTGATGTTGAACCGGCCGTCCGGGTGATAGATCGCGGCGTTGCGCGCCACCCGGGACGGGTTGACGCAGTCGAAGGTGTCGACGCCGTTCTCGACGGCCACGAAGAAGTCGTCCGGTTCGCTGATTCCGAGCAGGTGACGAGGCTTGTGCTCGGGTAGCTCCTCATTGCACCACCGGACGATGGTGCCGAGATTCTCCTTCTCGAGCGCGCCGCCGATGCCGTAGCCGTCGAAGCCGCGGCCGCTCTCCCCTGTGATCGATTCGAGGCCCCGGCAGGCCCGCCTGCGCAGATCCTCGTACTGAGCGCCCTGGACGA
>NZ_JBAQEO010000444.1:0-4616 GCF_049286785.1 Rhodococcus sp. (in: high G+C Gram-positive bacteria)
CACAGCATCAACGACATCTGGCGGGAAAACCCTGGTCAACAACCCCACCGACACCACATCCGACAACCGCCGATCCGAGATCGGCTTCACCCATCCGCTACGAGGCACGCCTCATCATAACGTAAACTCCACTAACTGAACGGTATTGAGGCTAAGGGGGCGGCTGGATCGGCAATGCGCCGATTCACGTCGCCGGCGGCATTGTAAAACTCGGCCTGAGCTTCGATTGCACCCACTTCGTGTCCATAGTTACCATAGTTACCATAGTGCTATGGGGTGCGAAAATGCTTCTCTCATAAAGAAATTGCACTACACAGCCCGGTTATCATAGTCCTGTAGTGCCCATAGTTCCGCCGGAAGGTGAAGCACAGAACTCCCACCCGGGCGTGATGGCCGGCCCGCACCAACCGGTCCGACATACGAGAAAGCCCCCGGTTCGTGTGAACCGAGGGCGTAATTGCCGGCTACCGCGGGCGGTTCCGGCCCACCCCTATCTGGGTGATGCTCTTGATCGTGCCGGCGTCGACGTCGTGCCAGGGCTGACCATCGTTGTACTGCTTCTCGAGTCGCGCGATCTTTTCGAGTACGGCGTTCTCCATGAACTCACCGAAGGTCTCTTGCCGCTCATTCCCGCGGGTGTGGAGGTATGCGGCGCGGATCCTGCCGCTCTGTCCGGTGTAGAAGCCCATCTTTACGCGCCCGCCTTCCTCGACTTGAGGTGGGACCGGGGCTGCCTTCTTCGCTGGTGCGGGTGCGATCGGGCTGCGATCTTCAAGGTCGCTCTCGAGTGCCTTAGGCCGAGGTGGCATGGCGTTCTCCAATCAGTGCGGGCAGCAGCTCGGCATAGAGCATCGCTGTGAGGTTTGCGCGGGTTGTACCCCACTCATCCAGACCGGTTCCGGCCTGCGACGAATCCTTGATGACCACACGATGTGGGATGACCGGTTCGAGCACAGTCACACGCTTCCTCAGGGTGTCGAGCCACTCGCCGCCGGAAACGGTCTGAGACTCATGGTTGTTCACCACGGCCCCTCGCACCCCCAGGTCGGGATGGTAGTACTCCTGAACGTCCTGGATGGTGTCGAGGAGCTGCCCGATCCCGTCGGCGCCGAACAGGCTCGACTCGGTGATGATGACGGCTTCGTCGGCGGCGGTCAGCGCATTAATCGTCAGCAGGTCGACGGAGGGCGGGCAGTCGATCAGGATCAGGTCGTAGTCCTCGCGGACCGGGGCAAGGGCTTTCCGTAGCCGGAGCTCGCGGCCAATATCCGAGGCGACCAGCTCGTTCCTGACATTGACCAGCTTTCGCCCGCTGGTCGGCGCGAGTGAGAGGCCTGCCCATCGACCGTCGACGATGACGTCGTTCAGGATGTAGTCACTGTCCCCGGTCAGGACGTCGGCGATGCCGACCTGCTTCTTTTCGACCTTCTGGAGCGCCGAGATCTTCGTGAGGTTGCCTTGCGGGTCCATGTCGACCAAGAGCACACGCAGGCCAAGGAGAATGGCCGCGCGCGCAAGATGGAAGGTCGTCGTCGTCTTCCCGACTCCGCCCTTCTGATTGCAGAACGCGAGGATCAGCGCCTCGAGCTTGCCGTCTCGATGCCGTGCCGTCATTCGATCGTCCTTCGGTCATGGGCCAACATCGCCGGCCGCCGATCCGGCATTAGTGCCGATAGCTCTATGGAATCTAGCAATGGTTTGACCGCAAGTCACGGGCATTCCCCCAGCGTGTTGTACTGATCTACGGTATCCCATAGCACTATCGGAACCAGTGGTTACCGATCCTGACGGGAGTTCAGGCAGGCGTAGCCCTCGGCCAATCCGATACGGAACTCTTCAGGGTTCGGGGTGCGTAGTTTCGCAAGAACGGAGTCGAGACCGAGTGAGATACTTGCGAAAGTGCTGGTAGCACTGTGTCCGTCGCAGTGACCGCTCGCGGTCCATTCGTAGCCTGAGAGCGTGAGAGAAACCGCGGTCTTCCCTCGATTAAGAGTGAACGCCTCCCGTTCGCAGCGCATGAGAGCAAGGCTCTCACGCTTTCCTGGACGCGCGTTCGCCGTCTCACGGGGCCGGGTATCGATTGTGGCCCCTTCTGCAGACCGCATGGAGAGGGGGGCGTTAGCGACTGCAACGTCTAGAGCCTCTGCGACTCCGCGGCCTTTGGACTGCATTGTGTCGCAGTCGAGAATGCTGGCGAACCACACGTGCGACTGATGCGAGGAAGACGTGAGAGTGTGCGCAGCGTTGGTCGCACTGAGCGATACCCGCGATCCGTCTGCCGCCAGACCTGCGCCGGCTTCGAGTGCGTAGTTGTTCGCGCCGACGTCCTGGACCATGGGAGCTTTGACGCCGATCCTCGCAAGGGCCGCAAGCTCAGCGGAATAAGACAGTTCGAGAGCGGTTCGCACGCGATCGACGTCATGAGGTACAAACTCCCATGTCCTTTTCCCACCTGCTCGGCCAGTGCCCATCACACCCATAGGTTCGATAGAACTATGAGAGTCAGGGGTGAGCTGGTAATTCTCGGGCATTGCTACTCCTAATGTTTGGCACCAATAGTGTTCATAGTGCCGCAGGAACTATGGGAGTGCGCCGTCTATCGCGCGGCAGTGCTTGCATTCCCAACGGTCATTGATCTGGGTACAGGTTCGACGGGCCTCACACAGCTTCCAGCAGACCTGGTTGGCTTTGGTCTCCGCCAGGTGAGGGAGCGTCGCCCGTTGCTTGAGCGCGCTGAATAGTTCCGCGCGGGATGCGTCGACCGGGGTGGCCGACCTCTCGCGCAACACGTGCCCGAAGACGGCGCGGCACCCGCTGCAAACGTCGCCCTCTGGACGACAGGCGTTCGACATGCGTGGACCGCGCACGGCGTAAACAGTTCGAACTGCATGAATACGTCTCCGTGTCTACCCATCGCTCCGGTTCTTCGCCACTGGCATGTTCAGTACGCAGCGAAATGCATTCCTGTGTCGTCAATGCGGGGGATCCGGCCATCGCTGCGTGGGCTGATGACCCGTGCGGTCACTGCACGCGTGGCTGCTGCTTCGAGGGTGTCGGTGGACAGCCGGTACGCATCCACCGTTGCCTCGCCCATACCGATCGGCACCGTGTCTCCGCCGGACCAGTAGAGGCCCACCGACCACGATTCGATGTCCTCGCGGTAGAGGGCAGGTTCGCCATTGGTGGTGGCAAGCAGGTACGTTGACTGACCATTGTCGTCAATTCCCGCTTCGGCGCAGAGGGCGAGGCAGGAACCGCCGGTACTAGTACTGCAACGGCACTTATGGGATGTGTCCGCGGGTTCGGTAGTGGCAGGATCGGGCCTGGTGCTGTCGGCGCCTCCGCCAGTGTGACCAGGACCAGACGTGCTCGTCGGGGCGGGCGTGTCGCAGGATCAGATGCACGAGCAGCCGCCGGATCTCGGGTACCGTGTAACCGATCATGCCCTGATCGTCGATCCCGATTCCCCCTTTACTGCTTCGGTTTTCGTCCCGGCCAGCCAGGCGAGGGCGAGCATCGACAGGGTGGTGTGGGCGTACCAGGCGCGGTAGGTGCGCACCTGATACTGATCGAGGCCGGCCTCGTTCTTGGCCTGCTGGAAGCATTCCTCGACCCGCCACCGCGATCCGGCGACGGTGGCGAGTTCGGTGAGCGTGGTCCGCCTGGGTCCGGCGCAGATGTAGTACGCGATCTCGGTCGGGTCCGACAGTGATCGGCGGGCGAGCAGCCAGTGCCCACGCCCGGGTGCCCAGGCGATCCGGATCGGGATCCGCACCCAGGAGTACTCCCGCGGGCCGTGCGCGCCGTCGCCGGCGGAGATCCGGCGCCACTGCTTCGGCGGGACGGCGGCGATCATCTCGTCTGCCCGGCCGCTGCGCCCGTCCGGGGTGAAGACGTCGTCGTTGCGGCGGGTGGCCAGCACGTAGGAAATATCGCGTTCCTCGAGCCAGACCCGTAGGTACTTCACCTGTCCGTAGGCCTCGTCGGCGGTGAGCCAGGAGAACGGTACCTGTGCGTCGAGGGTGCGTTCGATCATGTGCTGCGCCAGCACGGGTTTGGTCGCGAATTCGACCTCGTCTCCGATGCCGGCGGCGCGGCACCGGTCGCGGTCGGAGGTCCACGATTCGGGGAGGTAGAGCTCCCGGTCGATGAGCGCGTGCCCGGCACCGGACGCGTAGGCGAGGAACACCCCGATCTGGCAATTCTCCACCCGGCCCGCGGTGCCGGAGTACTGGCGTTGCACCCCGGCCGAGCGGGTGCCCTTCTTGAGGAAGCCGGTGTCGTCGACGATCAACACCCCGGCCGGATCGCCGAGGCGTTCGACCACGTAGTCACGCACATCGTCGCGCACCCCGTCGACGTCCCAGTCCGCCCGCCGCAGCAACCGCTGCATCCCGTCCGGGCTCACCTCGCCGGCACGCTCGGCGAGGGTCCACCCGTTCTTGCGTTCCAGACCCGCAACCAAACCCGCGACATACTCCCGGACCCGGGTGCGCGGTTCCGACCGGACGAACCGGCCGGAGATCCGCTCGTGCAACGCTTCCAATTCGGCAGCAACCAGATCGATAACCACCCAACCAGTATCTCTTACCTGTCAAGTAAGTGCCGTTGCAGTA
>NZ_JBAQEO010000445.1:0-14992 GCF_049286785.1 Rhodococcus sp. (in: high G+C Gram-positive bacteria)
GCCCCGGACGGCCCGCGATCTCCCGGACACCGAGCAGGACGCCGGGCGCGAAGGAGTTGCGGTCGATCGAATCGTGCCGGATGGTCAGCGTCTCCCCCTGCGTTCCGAGGATGACTTCCTGATGCGCGACGAGACCCGCGAGCCGTACCGAGTGGACACGCACACCGTCCACGTCCGCGCCGCGGGCACCGGCCAGTTCGGTGGTGGTGGCGTCGGGGCAGGGACCCACGCCGGCCTTGCTCCGGGCCGCCGAGATGAGTGCGGCGGTGCGGTAGGCCGTGCCCGACGGCGCGTCGGCCTTGTTCGGGTGGTGGAGTTCGATGACCTCGACGGAATCGAAGAACCGGGCTGCGGCCTCCGCGAACTTCATCGAGAGGACCGCGCCGATGGCGAAGTTCGGGGCGATCAGCACACCGACGGAGGGCTGTTCCGCCAGCCACGACCGCACCGTGTCGAGGCGCGCGTCGTCGAATCCCGTGGTGCCGACGACGGCGTGGATACCGTTCGCGACAAGGAACTTCACGTTGTCCATCACCACGTCGGGATGGGTGAAGTCGACGACCACCTGAGTTCCGGATTCCAGAAACTTCTCGCGAGGGTCGCCGCGGTCCACCTCGGCGACGAGTTCGAGGTCCGCGGCCCGGTCGACCGCCTCACAGATCGCGCGTCCGACCTTGCCCTCTGCCCCGAGAACTCCGACCCTGATGGGTGTTGCTGCGCTCACTTCTCCACGCTCCGTCCAGTCACATCGATTCGCACGAAAGCCTACGCAATCGCGTGACGCGGGCCGGTGCGGAGTCGTCGCCCGGCCACAGATGCACACCGATCAGTCGGATTCTCACGCAATGACGCCTACATTCGGCCGATGTCGTTGCGGGCGGTGTGCCTCCGGCCGAACCCGACTAATCGAAGATGATCACCTGGCGGATGGCCCGGCCGTCGGCCAGCTCGTCCATTCCGCGGTTGATGTCCTCCAGAGTGATACGCGACGAGATGAGTTTCTCCACCGGCAGTTTTCCGGAACGCCACAGATTCTCGTAGACGGGAATGTCGCGGGACGGGACAGCGGAGCCCAGGTAGCTGCCGATGATGGTGCGCGCCTCGGCCACGAGCTGCAGCGGCGAGATCGACGAACGCGCATCAGGGGACGGAAGACCCACGGTGATCGTCTTACCGCCGGGAGCGGTTGCCCGGACTGCGGTTTCGAAGGCTCGCGCGTTTCCGGCAGCCTCTATCACAACGGGAGCCCTCACGCAGGCTTCCTCGAGTTCGGCGGGCGTGTACACGGCGGTGGCCCCGAGTTCACGTGCCGTCCGCAGTTTCCCGGGAACAGCGTCGACCCCGATCACGTCGCCGCGACCGAGTGAGACAGCGGTCAGGACCGCGGCCATCCCCACCCCGCCGAGACCGACCACCATGACGGCGTCACCCGGCTGCGGATCGCCCGCGTTGAGAACCGCCCCGCCGCCGGTGAGGACGGCACATCCGAGGACCGCGGCGACCTCTGGTGGCACGTCGTCGCCGACGGGGACCACCGAACGCCGGTTGACCACGGCGTGTGTGGCGAACCCCGACACCCCGAGGTGATGTCGAACCGTCTCTCCGCCGCGCCTCAGTCGTTCGGCACCGCCGAGCAGTGTTCCCTCGTTGTTGGACCGGGTACCGGCGATACAGGGCATCCGGCCGTCGGTAGCGCATCCCGCGCATTCGCCGCACCGGGGCAGAAAGGTCATCACCACCCGCTGTCCCACCGCGACGTCGTCGACACCCGGGCCCAGGTGTTCGATCCGGCCTGCGGCTTCGTGGCCGAGCAGCATCGGAACGGGCCGCACGCGGCTGCCGTCGACGACCGAGAGATCAGAGTGGCACAGGCCGGCCGCCTCTATCCGTACCAGGATCTCACCCGGGCCGGTCTCGCCCAGGTCGAGTTCTGATATCGCGAGGGGTGTCGACTCGGCGTACGGCCGGGGCCGGCCGATCTCCTCGAGTACCGCGCCGCGAATCTTCATCCCGGTCCTTCCCATTGGCAGGCGATTCCATTGGCAGGCGATCACATTTGGCAGGCGGTGCTCGCTAGCCGACGATTCCTCGTACGGACGCCGGCAGGTCCCGCTTGCGCCGGTAGGGCCCGACGACGGCAGCGGCGAACGGACGTTGCAGCAGCACCCGCGCGACGTCGCGTACCTGATCCGTGGTGACGGCATCGATCTTGGCCAGCGTCTCGGAAATACTGTGGTGGGTGCCGTAGTTCAGTTCACTGCGGCCGATACGGTGCATCCGCGATCCCGAATCCTCCAGTCCCAGCACCAGATTGCCGCGCAACGATCCTTTCGCGCGGGCGCATTCGGCATCGGTGATGCCCTCTGCGGCGACGTTCGCAAGCACCTCACGGATGACGGTGGCCACCTCGGCGAGATTCTCGGGCTGGCACCCGGCATAGACGGAGAACGCGCCGGTGTCCGCGAACGTGTCCACGCCCGAGTACACCGAGTAGGCGAGCCCACGGATCTCGCGCACTTCCTGGAAGAGCCTCGAGCTGAGACCGCCGCCCACGGCTGCGTTGAGTACCGAGAGCGGCCAGCGATGTGCTTCGTGCCGGCCGAATGAGCGCACGCCGAGCGAGAGGTGGACCTGTTCACTGTCTCTCTCGGTCAGACTGAGTGCGGGGGCGTGACGCAGGCGCAGTGTGCCGTCGCGTACCGGCGTGGGTTCTGTGCCGGCCTCGAGGTGCCCGGCGAACGCACGCCGGACAAGTTCGACGGTCGGTTCGTGTTCGACATTGCCGGCCACCGCCACCACCATGCGGTGGGGCGTGTACCGGCGTACGTGGAACGAGTGCAGTTGGGCGCGCGTCATCGACTCGATCGAGTCGAGGCTGCCGATCACCGGCCTGCCCACGGGATGATCCCCGTACAGCGCGGTGAGAAACGCGTCTCCGAGCAGATCCTCGGGATCGTCGTCGCGCATCGCAAGCTCTTCGAGGACCACCTGCCGTTCCACGTCGACGTCCGACAACCGGCAGCGGCCGCGCAGAACCACGTCGCTCACCAGGTCGACGGCGAGCGGAAGATCCTCGTCGATGATGTGTGCGTAGAAACAGGTGTGCTCTTTCGACGTGAACGCATTGAGTTCTCCTCCCACACCGTCCATCGCCTGAGCTATGTCCAGGGCGCTGCGCGTCGGCGTGGCCTTGAACAGGAGGTGTTCGAGAAAATGCGCGGCACCGGCGACGCTCGGCTTCTCATCGCGGGAACCGACACCGACCCAGACTCCGACGGATGCGGACCGGACACCGGGAACGTATTCGGTGACCACCCGAAGTCCCCCGGGGAGCACGGTGCGCCGGACGCCGATTTCCGGTTGGCGCAGGGCGGGCGGTGGAGTCAGTGCCGCAGTGCGGCAGCGATCGATCTTGGCCATGTATTGGTTCAGCAGTCCTCGAAAGCTGGGCGTCCTCGAACGCCAAACTTTACACGCGGCGCCGGATCACGAGTCACCAGCCTCGACGATGCGGCTGCGAACCGACCAGCTCACCCCTGCGCGCCTCGTCGCGACTGCGATAGACGATGTACGGGCGGAACAGATATGCAATCGGCGCACTGAACGCGTGGACGAGGCGGGTGAACGGCCACAGCGCGAACAGTACGAGGGCGATCGCGACGTGGATGTGGAATGCCAGTGACGCCTCCGCCATCAGATCGCCGCGAGGTTGCAGGATCCAGATCGATCTGAACCACGGGGATACCGTCTCGCGGTAGTTGGTCTCCTCACCGACGATGCCGGCGCCGAGCAGCGTGGTGGCCAATCCCGCGATGATCGCGGCGAGCAGTACCGCGTACATCAGCTTGTCGTTCCACGTGGTGGCCATGAACACCGGCCCGCGGGTCCGGCGCCGGTACACCAGCAGCAACGCACCCGCCAGTGTGGCCACGCCTGCGATGGCGCCGAGCACCAACGCCTGGACGTGATAGGTGTGCTGGCTCATCCCGATCGCGTCGGTCCACGACTGCGGGATGACGAGTCCGATGACGTGGCCCACGATGACGACGAGGATTCCGAAATGGAACAGGGGGCTGCCGATTCGCAGCAACCGGTGCTCGTAGAGTTGTGACGACCGCGTGGTCCACCCGAATTTGTCGTAGCGGAACCGCCACCACGTGCCGATCAGAAAGATCGCCAAGGTCACGTAGGGAACGATGTCCCAGAACAATTCGCCCGCGGTCATCCTGATCTCCTCGGTGGAACGGTGAGTGTGAACGGCTCGAGTCCCACGGTTTCGGTGGGCGGGCCGGCGGCAGCCAGTGTGCGGGCACGCACTACGTCCTGATCGCCGGCGGCCGGGAGGGTGGCGCAGACCGCAGCGAGCGTGCCCGCGTACGGCGAACCTGCGCCGTCGAGCGCGGAGTGCAGCATGTCGAGAGTGGGCCGGTGCGCCGTCAGGAGCTCGGCACCGGCGGCCGCGTCGACGACGGCAGCGAATTCGAGCACCACGGTGAGATGGTCGGCCGACTCGTGCTTCGGTGGCTCGACTCCCGCCGACCGGTAGGTGTCTGCGAAGGCCAGGATCTCGCGGCCGCGGTTGCGGGTGTCGCCGGCGGTCCAGTAGGTGAGGTACATGGTGGTGCGGCGGCGGAGGTCGAAGGTCTCGACGTACCCGGCCGCCGCGGCATACAGGTCCGTCTCACGGAGAAAGCGGTAGGTGCCGCTCAGCGACGTCCGGGGGCCCGGTGGCAGAGCGGCGAGGATCTCTGCGGTGATTTCCAGTCGCCGGTCCTGTTCCTCGTCCGGATACGCCAGCAGCAAGCCTGCCGCATGCCATACCAGGCGGTCCTGCAACCGGTCCCGGCGGCGCCGGCCGAAGCGGGGGCTCACGGCCGGTCACCCCGTTCGGGGAACATCTCGCTCGGTGCGCCCTTGCCGTCCCAGTTCAACAGGTTCACCCGGGACGGATGACTGGCGTTCGCGGCCATCTCACCGGTGGTCTGCCGTTCCCGCAGCGCGTGGAACGTCTCGACTGCGACCGGCACCGGTCCGCCACTGGCCTCTCCGAAGGGTCCCGACTCGTGCATACCCGGTCCACCCTCGAAGTCCAGGGCGCACTCCGTGGCCGTTTCCTCGAGGCGGTGCCCGTCGGTGGCGTAGGCCGTCGGAATCACGTAGCGCTCATCGTATTTGGCCAACGCCAGCAGTCGGTACATCTGGTAGATCTCTTCTTCGGTCATGCCCACCGCTTCGGGGATATGAGCCTGCGGTTCGCGGCCGAGATTGATGTCCCTCATGTACGAGCGCATCGCGGCCAGCCTGCGCAGTACCCCGTCGACCACGGCCGTGTCACCTGCTGTGAACAGGCCCGCGAGGTATTCGACCGGGATGCGCAGCGCTTCGAGGGCACCGAAGAGGTTGCCGGCGTCCTCACCGTCGTGTCCGTCGCGGCTCACGGCATCCACCACCGGCGAGAGCGGCGGCACATACCAGACCATCGGCATCGTCCGGAATTCCGGATGCAGCGGCAGCGCCACCCGGAAGTCCTTGATCAAGGCGTACACCGGCGAATTCTGGGCGGCCTCTATCCACTCGTCCGAAATACCCTCGGCCCGAGCACCTTCCACCACCATGGGGTCTCTGGGGTCGAGCAACAGGTCGAGTTGCGCCTCGTACAGATCGGTGTCGTTCTCCACCGACGCCGCCGCCAGGACCTTGTCGACGTCATAGAGGAGCAGACCGATATACCGCAACCGGCCCACACACGTCTCCGCGCACACCGTGGGTAGACCCACCTCGACGCGCGGATAACAGAAGGTGCACTTCTCGGTCTTGCCGGTCTTGTGGTTGAAATACACCTTCTTGTATGGGCATCCGGACACGCACATCCGCCAGCCACGGCACTTGTCCTGATCCACCAGCACTATGCCGTCCTCGGACCTCTTGTACATCGCACCGGACGGACAGGACGCCACACACGACGGATTGAGGCAGTGCTCACAGATGCGCGGAAGGTAGAACATGAATGTTTCCTCGAGCTTCAGCTTGACGTCGGCGCTCACCTTCTTCAGCACCGGGTCGCCCGAGAGAATCTCGGGAGAGCCACCGAGGTCGTCGTCCCAATTGGCCGACCACTCGACCTTCATGGGTTTTCCGCTGATCAAGCTGCGCGGGGAGGCCACCGGCATGTGTTCGCCGAGAGGAGCATTGGTGAGGTTCTCGTAGTCGTAGGTCCACGGCTCGTAGTAGTCCTCGATGGACGGCATCTTCGGGTTGGAGAAGATCCGCGCCAATTTCGCCAGTCGTCCGCCGTCCCGCAGCCGCAATCGACCCTTCTTGTCACGCACCCATCCCCCACGCCACTCGTCCTGGTCTTCGTAGGTGCGCGGATAACCCTGCCCCGGACGGGTTTCGACGTTGTTGAACCACACGTACTCGGTGCCCGATCGGTTGGTCCACGCCTGCTTGCACGTCACCGAACAGGTGTGGCAACCGATGCACTTGTCGAGATTCATCACCATTGCGAGTTGAGCCATGACACGCATCAGTACGTCACCTCCTGCGAGCGACGCCGCACCACGGTGACTTCGTCGCGTTGGTTACCGGTGGGCCCCAGATAGTTGAAGGCAAACGCCGTCTGGGCGTATCCCCCGGCCAGATGGGAAGGCTTGACCAGGAGCCGGGTCAGAGAGTTGTGGATGCCACCCCTTTCACCGGTGGTCTCGGTGAGCGGCACATCGATGGTGCGCTCCTGGGCGTGATAGACGTAGACGACGCCGTCGGGCATGCGGTGCGAGACGATCGCGCGACACACCACGACACCGTTGCGGTTGACCGCCTCCACCCAGTCGTTGTCCTTCACTTCGATTTTCTCGGCGTCGGTGGGACTCATCCACATCGTGGGGCCACCGCGCGAGAGCGACAGCATGAACAGATTGTCCTGGTACTCGGAGTGGATCGACCATTTCGAGTGCGGAGTCAGATAGCGCACGGTCAATCCGATCCCGCCGTGCCGCTCACCGATAACGGATTCGCCGAACAACCGTGCCATGTCGAGCGGCGGACGGTAGATCGGCAACTGCTCCCCCAGTTCCTCGATCCAGTCGTGGTCGAGGAAGAAGTGCATCCGTCCGGTGAGGGTATGGAACGGCTTGGACTCCTCGATGTTCGAGGTGAACGGCGCATACCTCCGCCCACCGGTCTCGCTTCCCGACCATTCGGGGCTGGTGATGACGGGAACGGGCCGTGCCTGGGTGTCGGCGAAGGTGATCCGGCGCTCCTCGCTGCCGGCTGCCAGGTGCGACAGCGGCCTGCCGGTCCGCTTCTCCAGTTCCTGGAATCCCTGCACGGCCAGCCTGCCGTTCGAGGTCCCCGACAGCGCGAGGATGCTCTCCGCCATCTTCTCGGCGGTGTCGAGCGCCGGACGTCCGGCCGCCACGCCCGAATCGAACACTCCGTGCTTGGCCGCGAGTTCCTCGACCTCGCGGTCTGGGCGAGTGGTCACGCCCTTGGTGATGAGCCCCGCCTTCTCGACGAGGGGGCCGAGGGCCGCCCACTTCTCGGCGATGGCCGGATAGTCGCGCTCGACCACCACCAGCGGGCCCATCGTCCGTCCGGGCACCGGCGTCTCACCCCGTGCCCTCCAATCATGTTCGATCCCACCCGGATACGCCATCGCGCCAGGGGTGTCGTGCTGCAGCGTGCCCATCACCACGTCGCGACGGACGCCGAGATGCTTCGCGGCCAGCGCACTGAACACCCGCGCCACCGCACCGAACGCATCGAAATCCGAGCGGGTTTCCCACGGGGGATCGATCGCCGGGGAGAAGGCGTGGATGTAGGGATGCATGTCGGTGCTCGACAGGTCGAATTTCTCGTACCAGGTGGCGGCGGGGAGCACCACGTCCGACAGGAGAGTGGTGGACGTCATCCGGAAGTCGATCGACATCAGCATGTCGAGCTTGCCCTCGGGGACATCCTCCGTCCAGGTGACCTCGTGCGGGCGAAGATTCTCGGGCGCCGGCTCCGCCTGCAGATTCGAGGTGGTGCCCAGCAGATGTCGCAGAAAGTACTCGTTGCCCTTGCTGGACGAGCCCAGCAGATTCGCACGCCACACACTGAGCACGCGCGGCCAGTTCTTCGGATCGTCCGGATCGGTGACTGCGAGCTTCAACTCGCCGCTCGCCAGTTGCCCTGTGACGTGTTCCACCACGTCCCGACCGCGGGCCTCCGCCTCGTCGGCCAGATCGAGACTCGAGCGGTCGAACTGCGGATAGAACGGCGTCCAGCCCATCGCGACGGCCGAGGTCATCACATCCATCGTGTGCTTGTCCTTGAAGCGCCCCCGACCGGTGGGACTGGCAAGGGCATCGGCCCGGTACCCGTCGTACCGCCATTGATCGGTGTGGACGTACCAGTACGACGTGCCCGCCATCTGCCGCGGCGGCCGACTCCAGTCGGTTCCCATCGCGAGGGTCGACCAGCCGGTGACCGGACGGCACTTCTCCTGCCCGACATAGTGGGCCCATCCGCCACCGTTGCGGCCCATCGAACCGGTCAGGATCAGCAGGCTCAGCACCGCCCGGTAGGTGGCGTCCCCGTGGAACCACTGACAGATCCCGGCGCCCATGATGATCATCGAACGCCCCCCGGAATCGACGGCGTTGTTCGCGAACTCCCGTGCGATCCGGATGACCTGTGCCGCACTCACCCCGGTGATGGGCTCCTGCCACGCCGGGGTGTACGGCGCGGAGACGTCGTCGAAGTCCTCCGGCCACTCGCCAGGTAACCCCGGCCTCGCCACGCCGTACTGCGCGAGCATGAGGTCGAAGACGGTGCATACGCGACGGTCGCCGATCCGGCGGACGGGCACCCCGCGGACCATGGTTTCCCCGTGCCCGGCCGGCGTGTTGAATCGCGGCAGGTGCACGGCCGCGGTCTCGCCCGTGCCCTCGTGGTCGGCGACGGTCAACGTGGGGACGAGGTCACCGAGATCCAGATTCCACTTCCCCACCCCTTCCTCGCCGTAACGGAACCCGAGCGAACCGTGCGGAACCACCACAACGCCCGTCACACCGTCGACCAGGACCGGTTTGAACGCAGCGTTCTCGGTCGACTCGCCCAGATCGGCGGCGGTCAGATTCTTTCCCGGGACCAGGCGCCCGTCTCGCTCCTCGAGCGTGACCAGAAACGGCAGGTCCGTGAATCGGCGCACATAGTCGACGAAGAACGGTTCCCGCTTCTGCACGAAGAACTCCGACAGGATCACCTGTCCCATCGCCATCGCCATCGCGCCGTCCGTGCCCGCGGCGCACGGCATCCATTCGTCGGCGAACTTCGTGTTGTCGGCGTAGTCGGGACTGACGGAGACCACCTTGGTGCCCCGGTAGCGCACCTCGGCCATCCAGTGCGCATCCGGCGTGCGGGTGACGGGCACGTTGGAACCCCACATCATCAGATACGACGCATCCCACCAGTCACCCGATTCCGGCACGTCGGTCTGGTCCCCGAACACCTGCGGCGACGCGACCGGCAGGTCCGCGTACCAGTCGTAGAACGACGTCATCACGCCGCCGAGCAATTCGATGAAGCGGGACCCGGCGGCGAACGAAACCATCGACATCGCCGGGATCGGTGAGAACCCGGCGACGCGGTCGGGTCCGTATTGCTCGATAGTGTGCACATGCGCCGCGGCGATCATCTCCGTGGCCTCGGCCCACGACACCCGCACGAGACCGCCCTTGCCGCGTGCCTGCTGGTACTTTCGTCGGCGCACCGGGTCCGCCTGGATGTCCGCCCACGCGTCCACCGGATCCGTGAGACGCTGCTTCGCCTCGCGATACATCTCGACGAGCAAGCCGCGCACGTACGGATAACGCACCCGCGTCGGCGAGTAGGTGTACCAGGAGAACGCCGCGCCGCGCGGGCATCCGCGCGGCTCGTACTCCGGACGATCGGGGCCGACGGACGGGTAGTCGGTCTCCTGCGTCTCCCACGTGATGATCCCGTCCTTGACGTAGATCTTCCATGAGCACGATCCGGTGCAGTTCACTCCGTGCGTGGAGCGGACCACCTTGTCGTGACTCCACCGGTCCCGGTAGAAGATGTCACCTTCGCGCCCACCCTGCCTGGTGACCGTGCGGAGGTCGTCCGAGAACACTCCCGGGGTGAAGAAGCGGCCGCCTCGTAGCA
The DNA here is from genome assembly GCF_049286785.1 of Rhodococcus sp. (in: high G+C Gram-positive bacteria). GTDB lineage: Bacteria > Actinomycetota > Actinomycetes > Mycobacteriales > Mycobacteriaceae > Rhodococcus_F. Next base: position 10,174 of record NZ_JBAQEO010000445.1, read on the forward strand.
GCGCTTCCTCGAGGGACCCGCCCGTATGATCGGTGACCACGTCGTCGCTCTCCTTCAATTCGTGGGGCGCGGCGCGGAGGGCACAGGCTCGCGCGCCGCCAGCCGGAATGTGGTGTACATCAAGGCGACCACGGCGGTTGCCGTCAGCAGTACCAGGCCGATCGTGTAGTCGTTGTCGGCGTCGTCGTACGTCGCTCCCATCACCAGCGGCGGGAAGTACCCGCCGACTCCGCCGGCCGCGGCGACGATTCCGGTGACGCTTCCCACGCTGGCCGCCGGTGATCGCCGGGACACCCACGCGAACACCCCGCCCATGCCGATACCGAGGTACAGCGCCAGGGTGATGAAGGTGGCAGCCGACGCCACGTCGGGAGGCGGCTGGAAGGCGGCGACCACCGCCATCGCCGCGGTGCCTGCCAACGATGCCATCACCACGAATTCCGGGGGGATGCGGTCCGACAGGGCGCCGCCGATCGGCCGGGCGATCACCGCGGCGAGGGCGAAGCCCGCGGTCCGGGTCCCAGCGTCGACGGCGGAGAAATCATAAATAATCTTGATATAGGTGGGGAGGTAATTGCTGAACGCGACGAAACCACCGAAGACCACTGCGTACAGGAACGACATCTCCCAGGTGACCCGCAGGCGGGCCGCTGCCTTCAGCTTCGGCACCACCGGGTTGGTATTGGGAGTGAATGCGGGCGAATCCTTCATGACGGCGATACATACGAGCGCCGTCGCCCCGAGGGTGCAGGCCACGATGACGTGAGTCGGGAGCAAACCGAACCATCCGACCATGCGCGGTGTGAAGAACGCCGACAACGCGGTACCGACCATGCCGGCGCCGAACACGCCGGTGGCGAAGCCGCGCCGCGCGGGGTCGTACCAGTTGTTCGCGAACGGAATACCGACCGCGAAGACCGTCCCAGCGACGCCGAGGAAGAACCCGAACATGAGCAGGAGGACATACGAGTCGATCGATCCGGCGAACCCGACCGCGAGCACCGGCAGGATCGAGGCCAGTGAGACTGCGATGAACATCAGTCGGCCGCCGAACCGGTCGGTCAGCGCCCCCACGGCGATGCGGCCGAGTGAACCGACCAGAATCGGGGTGGCCACCAGCATCGACGCCTCGGCACTGCTGAGCGAGAGCGCTTCGGCATAGGTGGTCGACAGCGGCCCGATCATGTTCCAGGCCCAGAAGTTGATTGCGGAAACCCAGGTGGCCAGAGCCAGATTGAGTGTCCGGACCGAACCGATGACTTCAGGATGTCCTGATCTCACCCGCCCATGAAACCTCAGACACCGCAATCTCGAGGTACTTCGAAGCAAAGAGCGAGGAAATAGATGCGGTACCTCAGGGGCGGATTCCGGTGGCGCCGGAACGGAGGTCGGTCGCCGCGATCACCGCGATGCGTTCGGTTCGCTGCCCGCGACGAATCAGCGCCCGTTCCTCGAGCATGCCGGCACGGGCACTGAGAGCCGGCCCGAAGGGCACGTCCTCCCAGGCCACGATGTCGACCCGCAGACCGTGCTCCTCGAGCATCGTCCGCGTCTTCTCGACACCGTTCAACGTGGACTGGACCAGCAGGAGCGTGCCGCCGGACGCGAGGAGGCCCGGAGCCTCCCAACAGATCCGATCGAGTACCGCCCGGCCGTCGCTCCCGGCCTCCCAGGCCCGGGCGATCACGCGACCGGGCACGCTGTCCTCGGCACCGGGTGTATACGGCGGGTTCGCCACCACCAGATCGAAACGCAGTGTCCGAACGGGTTCCACCAGGTCGCCTCGTACGACACGAACCGCGTGGCGGTTCAGCTTGGCGTTGAGCCAGGTGCTGATCGCGGCCCGGCGCGAGACGTCGACGGCGGTGACCCATCCGGCCCCGGCCGAGCACGCCGCGACACTCAATGCACCTGTGCCGCAACAGAGATCGAGCACCTTGCTGCCCGGCCCGAGATTGCGGGCCGCAAGGATCTCAGCGAGCAGCCAGGTATCTCGTTGGGGGCGATAGACCCCCGGTAAGCGAAACAACATGATCGGCTCCCTCCGACGCCGCTCGTTACCAGCGTCCGCACTGGCGGCGGTGATCCGCAACATGGGGTGAGGCAATTCACGTTGCGTTCAGGTCGGATCGTGTCACGGCCCTCCCGGGACGTGCCGTCGGGATCAGTGCGTAGCCAGACGCGGGTAGAGGTCGCGGAGCAGGGCCACCTCGGCACCGTGATGAATGACTTCCCGATTGATGTGCAGCACCAATGCCGCCATCGGGCGATCGCCGAAGTGCCCCTCGCTGGGGCCGCACGGGCGGGCGAGCCCCTCGGCCCCCAGTCTCTGCACTCCCCGCCGCCAGGCCGCGTACTGCTCGTCGAGCTGGGCAAGCGCCTCCGCGGCGGTTCCGGCGTAGTCGAAACTCTGGTAGTCGACGGGCGCGCCCCCGAAGTGGCCGGCGACGCGGGCACCGAGAACACCGACGATGATGTGACCGAGCCGCCATGCGATGGTGGTGACCGGCGGGGGCTCGGGCTCGGGAAAGGCGAAGTCGATGGTGAAGGCACCACTGCCGACCTGAACTGGCGCCTGCGAGCTGCCGCGCGGGCGCACACTCCAGCTGTCCGGGGCCGGTTCCCAGAAGTATTCCTGATCCGTCAGTCCCTGCAGCCGCGGACGCAACTGCTGCTCCCAGTGCCAGGTGAGCTGGCCGCTGAGCTCACTCGTCCAGTCCACGTCTCGTCACCTCCTCACTCGTGAGGTAGCTTTCCACTCGCTCGACCTTCTTGCGCAGCTGATCGGTGTGCCCCGGCCGGATATCCGCTTTCAGGACCAGACTGACGCGCGGAAACTGTTCCAGCAGAACGTCCGTGGCGCGCTTCACGACGGCCATCACCTCGTCCCACTCACCCTCGATGGTCGTGAACATCGAGGTGGTCTCGTTGGGCAGCCCCGATTGGCGCACCACTCGCACTGCCGCGGCAACCGCGCCACCGACGCTGTCCGATCCGCCGCCCATCGGGCTGACACTGAAGGCCACCAGCATGTGCTCTCCTCGAGTGGGATGGAGTGGAGACTATCGGAAAAGGCCGGCGGCCCCGCATGAAATCAGGCGGGGCCGTCGGCGTGGTGACTGTGGAGAAGGACTACTTCTCGGCAGCCGCCTCTTCGTTCTGCTCGGCCGGAGCCGCGCCCTCTTCCTCGACGGGGACCAGGGAAATCTTGCCACGGTTGTCGATATCGGCGATCTCGACGCGCAGCTTCGAGCCCACGCTCACGACGTCCTCGACCTTGGCGATGCGCTTTCCGCTGCCCAGCTTCGAGATGTGCACCAGCCCGTCGCGGCCCGGCAGGAGCGATACGAACGCACCGAAGGCTGTGGTCTTGACGACCGTGCCCAGGAAGCGCTCGCCGACCTTGGGGAGCTGCGGATTGGCGATGGCGTTGATCATGTCGATCGCGGCCTGCGCGGACGGTCCGTCCGTCGCTCCGACGAACACGGTGCCGTCATCCTCGATGGAGATGCTGGCGCCGGTCTGCTCGGTGATGGAGTTGATCATCTTGCCCTTGGGGCCGATGACCTCACCGATCTTGTCGACGGGAACCTTGATGGCCGTCACGCGAGGCGCGAACGGGCTCATCTCGTCCGGGGTGTCGATGGCCTCGGCCATGACCTCGAGGATCGTGGCGCGAGCGTCCTTCGCCTGCGACAACGCACCCGCAAGCACCTTGGACGGGATGCCGTCCAGCTTGGTGTCGAGCTGGAGGGCGGTGACGAAGTCCTTGGTTCCGGCGACCTTGAAGTCCATGTCGCCGAACGCGTCCTCGGCACCGAGGATGTCGGTGAGTGCCACGTAGCGGGTCTCACCGTCGACCTGGTCGGAAACCAGACCCATGGCGATACCGGCAACGGGAGCCTTCAGCGGCACACCGGCGTTGAGTAGCGCGAGGGTGGAAGCACACACGGAACCCATCGAGGTGGAGCCGTTGGAGCTGAGCGCCTCGGACACCTGACGGATGGCGTACGGGAACTCCTCGACGCTCGGCAGCACGGGCATGAGAGCCCGCTCGGCGAGCGCGCCGTGGCCGATCTCGCGACGCTTCGGCGAACCGACGCGGCCGGTCTCACCGGTGGAGTACGGCGGGAAGTTGTAGTGGTGCATGTACCGCTTGCTGGTTTCGGGGCCCAGCGAATCGATCTGCTGCGCCATCTTGACCATGTCCAGGGTGGTCACACCCAGGATCTGGGTTTCGCCGCGCTCGAACAGCGCGGAACCGTGAGCCCGGGGAACCACGGCGACCTCGGCCGACAGCGAACGGATGTCGGTGATACCGCGACCGTCGATGCGGAACTGGTCACGCAGGATCCGCTGGCGGACGAGCTTCTTGGTCAGCGAGCGGAATGCTGCGCCGATCTCCTTCTCGCGACCTTCGAAATTGGAAGCAACCTGCTCGAGCACCTCGACCTTGACCTCGTCGGTCTTGTCGTCGCGTTCCTGCTTGCCGGCGATGGTCAGCGCTGCTGCGAGCTTCTCCGACGCAGCGGCCTCGACGGCGCTGAACACGTCGTCCTGGTAGGCCGGGAAGACCTTGTAGTCGCCGGTGGGCTTGGCAGCCTTGGATGCGAGTTGCTGCTGAGCGGCGCAGAGACGAGCAATGAACGGCTTGGCTGCCTCGAGACCGTCGGCGACGATGGCCTCGGTGGGAGCTTGCGCGCCGCCGTCGATCAGAGCGATCACGTTATCGGTGGCCTCGGCCTCCACCATCATGATCGCGACATCGGCGTCGTCACCGGCTCCGGAGACGATGCGGCCGGCAACGACCATGTCGAAG
>NZ_JBAQEO010000446.1:0-5280 GCF_049286785.1 Rhodococcus sp. (in: high G+C Gram-positive bacteria)
CATCTCGCCCCTCCGACGCCACTGTTCGTTCGAACGAACAGTATCAGCCGAGATGCCGTCGGACTACCCCGCCGATCGCCTCGGCGGCCCCGCGAGCCACGCATAGGGTCGAGGATGGTCTCGTGGACAAGATCATGAGATACCCGGACCGTGCCCGCACCGAACGAGCGCAACTCGACGCCGTCCTCGACGCCGCGCCGATGGGCACCCTCGCGACCGTCGTCGACGGGCTGCCGTGGGCCGTGCCGATGCTCTACGCCCGCGACGGCGACAGGATCCTGCTGCACGGGTCCACCGGGGCCGGTGCGTTGCGGCAGGTGGCGGCGGGCGCGCCTGCGGTGCTGTGCGTCGCGATGCTCGACGGAATCGTCGTCGCGGACACCCTGTTCGACTCGTCGGCCAACTACCGTTCCGCGGTGGTGCGGGGCAACCTCGTCACCCTCGGCGAAGGCGACTCCGCCGACGCACTGAGCGCGCTGTCGGACGTGCTGATCCCCGGCCGCAGCACGGAGGTCCGGGGACACCGGCGCAAGGAACTCGCCGCGACACTGGCCCTCGCCCTTCCGATCACTCCGGGCCAATGGACCGTCAAGGTGCGGGACGCGCCACCGGGTGAACCCACCGAAACCAGCAGCGCCTGGGCCGGCGTGGTCCCCGTGCGGTCGGTCGCCGGTGCGCCCGTCCCGGCGCCGTGGGTGGCGAGCGGCACGCCCGTGCCCGCGTCCGTGTCGCGGCTGACCCGGACCGCGTAAGGAAAGCGTCAAGAGCCGTAGGAGACCCGTAAGCGCTTCGTCAGCGCGGCCTCTTCCCCCGAGGTCCGGCGTGATGCTGGCATGACACCCCGCAACCGCGGGGTGTCATGCCTGCGATGACACACAGAGACAGAAGATCTCGAAGAGGGTTCTCTCATGGCCGACTTGGCCTTCGTGGCGCTCGTCCTCGGCGGATTCGCCGGGTGCGCACTGGTTCTCCGGGCCCTGCAGACGGGACGCGCGCGGTGACGGGCGCAGGAATACTCGCGGTCGCGCTCGTCGCGATCGCCGCCGGGCTCGTCGTGTACCTCCTGATCGCGCTCATCGACCCGGAGCGGTTCTGATGACGCCTGCCCTGGCGGCCGGATTGCAGGTCGCATTCGTCCTCGCGGTACTCGCGGTCGCGTACGTGCCGGTGGGCGACTACATGGCGCGCGTGTACGAATCACGCCGACATCTGGGGGCCGAATCCGTGCTGTACCGCCTGTGCCGCATCAACCCCCACACCGAGCAGACCTGGTACGGCTACGCGGGCAACGTGCTGGGATTTTCCGCGGCGAGTGTGCTGTTCCTCTATGCCCTGCAACGCATCCAGGGAGTGCTGCCTCTGTCCGGGGACCTGTCCGGGGTCAGTCCCGCGGTGGCGTTCAACACGGCCGTGTCGTTCGTGACGAATACCAACTGGCAGTCGTATGCGCCCGAGACCACGATGAGCAACCTGACCCAGCCGGTCGGGCTCGCCGTGCAGAACTTCGTGTCCGCAGCGGTGGGCATGGCCGTCGCGGTGGCGTTGATCCGCGGGTTCGTCCGGGTGTCGCGCGGCGGCGAGATCGGTAACTTCTGGGTGGACCTCACCCGGGGCAGCCTACGGATTCTGCTGCCGTTCTCCTTCGTCATCGCGCTGATCCTGCTGAGCCAGGGCGTGATCCAGTCCTTCCACCCGGGCTTCGCGTCCACCGGTCTGGACGGCAACTCCGTTACCAACGCACTCGCGCCCGTCGCCTCGCAGGAAGCGATCAAGGAACTCGGCACCAACGGCGGCGGGATCCTCGCCGCCAACTCGGCGCACCCGTTCGAGAACCCGACGCCGGTCAGCAACATCGTCGAGATCCTGGCGATCCTGCTGATCCCGGTCTCGCTCACCCGCACGTTCGGCACCATGGTCGGCGACCCTCACGACCGAGCGAGCGAGGTGTCCGGGCACCGCCAGGGTCTGACCCTGCTCGCCGTGATGGGCATCCTGTGGGGATCGCTCCTCGCGGTCACGCTCGCCGCGGAGTCGGGTCAGCGCGGCGTTGCAGCCACCGCCGCGGGCGCGATGATGGAGGGCAAGGAGGTTCGTTTCGGAATCCCCGGTACGGCGCTGTGGGCCGTGAGCACCACCGGGACGTCCACGGGCGCGGTGAATTCGGCGCACGACAGCCTCTCGCCGCTCGGCGGCGGAGCCGTTCTGCTCAACATGCTGCTCGGCGAGATCGCGCCCGGCGGTGTCGGCACCGGGCTCTACGGAATTCTCGTCCTCGCCCTGATCGCCGTCTTCGTCGGTGGACTCCTCGTCGGCCGCACACCCGAATACCTCGGCAAGAAGCTGCGGCAGCGTGAGATCACACTCGCCGCCCTGTCCGTGCTGGTGATGCCGGCGCTGGTCCTGATCGGGACCGGAATCACCATGATCCTGTCCTCGACCACCGGTTACCAGGGCAACAGCGGCGACCCCGGACGCCCCGGATCCATCCACGGATTCTCGGAGGTGCTGTACGCGTTCGCGTCGGCCTCGAACAACAACGGCAGTGCGTTCGGCGGGCTGACGGTGACGAGCGACTGGTTCCAGAGCGCTCTCGGCCTGTGCATGCTGTTCGGCCGGTTCCTGCCGATCATCTTCGTCCTCGGACTCGCCGGATCGCTGGCGTCGCAGAAGAAGACGGCCGCAGGCGCCGGAACCCTGCCGACGGCGGGCCCGATGTTCACCGGGCTCCTCACCGGCACCGTCGTGCTCGTCGCGGCGTTGACATTCTTCCCGGCCCTCGCGCTGGGACCGATCGCGGAGGCTCTGCAGTGAGTGTGAAGGCGACCAGTCGTCCGAAGCCCGAGGCGGCGACCACGACGCCCGAGGGAAGCCACGACCCGGCGCCCGTGAAAGCGGGAATCTTCAGCCCCGCTCAGCTGGTGACGGCGCTGCCGGGCGCCCTGCGCAAACTCGACCCCCGGCACCTCGCCCGCAACCCGGTGATGTTCGTGGTGTTCGTCGGTTCCGTCGTCACCACCGTCATGGCCGTCGCCGACCCGTCGGTGTTCTCGTGGGCTGTCGTCGCCTGGCTGTGGTTCACCGTGCTGTTCGCGAATCTGGCCGAGTCGGTCGCGGAGGGTCGGGGCAAGGCGCAGGCGGCGAGCCTGCGGAAGGTGAAGCAGGACACCGTCGCCCACCGGATCACGGCGAGTGGCCGTTTGGAGTCGGTGGCTGGTACCGAACTCACCGTTGGTGACCGGGTCGTCGTCGAGGCGGGGGAGGTGATACCCGGCGACGGTGACGTCGTCGACGGCATCGCGACCGTGGACGAGTCGGCCATCACCGGCGAGTCGGCGCCCGTCGTGCGCGAATCGGGCGGCGACCGGTGTGCCGTCACCGGTGGCACGACCGTGCTCTCCGACCGGATCGTCGTCCGCATCACCGCGGCCCCCGGACAGTCGTTCGTGGACCGGATGATCGCCCTCGTGGAGGGGGCGGCGCGGCAGAAGACGCCGAACGAAATCGCGCTGAACATCCTGCTGGCGTCGCTGACGATCATCTTCCTGTTCGCCGTCGTCGCGATCGGTCCGATGGGCCTTTACGCGGGCCAGGAGCAGGATCCGATCAAGCTGATCGCGCTGCTGGTGTGCCTGATCCCCACCACGATCGGGGCCCTGCTGTCGGCCATCGGCATCGCCGGGATGGACCGGCTGGTGCAGCGGAACGTCCTGGCGATGTCGGGGCGGGCGGTGGAGGCGGCCGGTGACATCGACACACTGCTGATGGACAAGACCGGCACCATCACGTTCGGCAACCGGCAGGCCACGGCCCTGCATCCCGCACCGGGGGTTTCCGCGATCGAGTTGGCCACGGCAGCACGGTTGTCCAGCCTCGCGGACGGCACCCCGGAGGGTCGCAGCATCGTGGACCTGTGCGCCCGTGACTTCGGGTTGGATCCGGCACCGTCCGAGTCGGAGAGAGCGGCGGAGTTCGCGCCGTTCACGGCGCAGACCCGGATGAGCGGACTCGACATCGACGGCGCCCGGATCCGCAAGGGCGCGAGCGACGCCGTGCTGACCTGGGTGCGGGCGCTCGGTGGGCGCGCGGTTCCCGCGGTCACCGACTCGGTGAACCAGATCGCGCAGGCCGGGGGGACGCCGCTGGTGGTCGCCACCGTCCATGGAGACGCAGCGACCGTCCTCGGCGTGATCGCGCTGTCGGACGTGGTGAAACCGGGCATCGCCGAAAGGTTCGCGGAACTGCGGGCCATGGGGATTCGCACGGTGATGATCACCGGCGACAACCCGTTGACGGCGAAGGCCATCGCGGCCGAGGCCGGAGTCGACGACTTCATGGCCGAGGCGACCCCCGAGGACAAGCTCGCGCTGATCCGTAGGGAACAGGAGGGCGGGCGGCTCGTCGCGATGACCGGGGACGGCACCAACGACGCCCCGGCGCTGGCCCAGGCGGATGTCGGGGTGGCGATGAACACCGGCACGTCCGCGGCGAAGGAAGCCGGGAACATGGTGGATCTCGATTCGGATCCCACCAAGCTCATCGAGGTGGTGGAGATCGGCAAACAGCTGCTCATCACGCGCGGGGCGCTCACCACGTTCTCGCTCGCCAACGACCTGGCCAAGTACTTCGCGATCCTCCCCGCCCTGTTCAGCGGCATCTATCCGCAGCTGGACACTGTGAACATCATGCGGCTGGCCACCCCGGAATCTGCCATTCTGTCGGCGGTGATCTTCAATGCCGTCGTGATCGTCGCGCTGATCCCGTTGTCACTGAAAGGCGTTCGCTACCGTCCGTCGTCGGCGTCGACGCTGCTCGGCCGCAACCTGCTGATCTACGGCCTCGGCGGCGTGATCACGCCGTTCGCCGGTATCTGGCTCATCGACCTCGTCGTCCGTCTCATTCCCGGAATTGGGTGATCCCGCATGCGATTTCTCATCGGTCTGCTCCGGCAGACCTGGGCCGGACTACTCGTCCTGCTCGCACTCACGGCAGTCCTCGGTGTGCTCTATCCCGCCGCCGTATGGGGGGTGAGCAGGATCGGCGCGGGAGCGGCCGAGGGGTCTCCGGTGCGCGACAACACCGGGTGCGTCGTCGGGAGCCGGTGGGTCGGTGTCGATCCGCAGGTGTCGGCAGGGGAGCGGGATCCGTTCTTTCACAACCGGGTCACCGGGTCGGTGGCCGAACAGGATCCGTTCGCGCCGGGAGACCCCGCCGCCGCCCTGCCCACCAACCAGGGGCCGAGCAGCGAGATCCTGGCGACGTTCGTCGCCGACCGGCGGGGGG
>NZ_JBAQEO010000447.1:0-10082 GCF_049286785.1 Rhodococcus sp. (in: high G+C Gram-positive bacteria)
CATTGGAAGTCCGAACGCGACGTACGCGAGCGGACGGAGATCCTCGACGCGGCCCGGCAGGGTGTCGTCGATCTGACGACCATGAACTTCGAGGAGGCGGAGCAGGACGTGCAGCGAGTTCTCGACGGATCCGCAGGTGAGTTCCACGACGAGTTCGAGGCGCGCTCGAAGGATCTGATCGCGGTCATGCAGGAAGCGAAAGTGCAGTCCGAAGGCGAGGTCACGCAGGCGGCGATCGAGAACCAGGGTGGTGATTCCGCCGACGTACTCGTGGCGGTGGCGCAGAAGGTCTCCAACGCCGGTGGTGCCGTGGAGGAACCTCGGGGTCAGCGCATGCGCGTCACGGTGCAACTCAGGACGGGCAGTACAAGATCGTGAAGGCAGGGTTCGTGCAGTGAGTACAGAGCAAGCAGCAACCTCGGAAGAAATGTCCGCTTCCGGACAGCCGGCCTCCGCAACCGGTACCAGCACTCGGAAGCCGCGGCGAACCGTGCTGATTCTGGGAGCGGCCACCGTCGCCGCGGCGGTGCTCGCCGCGGCCCTGTACGTCACGATGTACCGGCCCGATCAGAAGGTCGACGACACCGTGCGGGCCACGGTGGAAGACACGGCGGCGCAGGGCGCGGTGGCGCTTCTGTCGTACAAGCCGGATACCGTGCAGGACGACGTGGGTGGCGCGCAGAGCCGCCTGACAGGCGATTTCCTGGACTACTACACGCAATTCACGAATGAGGTCGTGGTACCCGCAGCGCAGGAGAGTCAGGTGGCGACCCAGGCCTCGGTGATCGCGTCGGGTGTGGTGGATGTGCAGGCCGAGTCAGCCACGGTGTTGTTGTTCGTGAATCAGACGACGACCACTGCGGCAACGCCGGAACCGGCGACCACCGCCACGAGCATCAACGTGCAGCTCGTCAGGTCCGGCGACCAGTGGCTGATCTCCGGCTTCGATCCGGTCTAGACCCGCGGGTAGCGTTGGCCCGCGTGAGCACTCTTCGAGAGGTAGGCGACCGCGAGTCGTGGCGTTGCTGGTTGTGCGACGAACCGGTCGATCCCGATATGTCGGTGAACGACCCCCGTGGCCCCAGCATAGACAGTGTCTATGCCGCGAAGAAGGGCGCCAAGGCGAAGGGCGGCGCGGAGCGATTGGCCCACCGCGCGTGCAATACCAAGAAGGGTGCGGTCAAGCCGGTCGTGCCATGGCCGGACCGGCTGTTCGTCGTGGATCCTGCACCCATCATCGGAGTGGTCGATCAGCTCGGACGGAAGGGTGGGCGCGTCGCGGTGGCGCGGTGCCCCGACCGGCGGGATGCCGAGGAAGCGTCGGCGTGGCTGGTCGACCGGCTGTCGCGGCTGGCTCCGGATCTGCGGGTGGAAGCTCAGATCGATGCCGCTGGCGGCGCTTTCCTGCTCGTCCTCCGCACGCTGTGAGTGACGCCGAAATCGTGGTGTGCCCCCGGCGAGGAGGGTACCGTCGCTCACGAACATGAATCTGGTCTCGAGTGCGAAGGAATCCCGATGAATCTGGCTTTGACCGAAGAGGAACTCGCGTTCCGCGACGACATGCGGTCGTTCTTCACCACGCAGGTTCCGGCCGAGATTCGGGAACGGTACGCTCGCGGCGAGGAGATCGGGCGCGACGGTTTCATCGAGTGCCAGCGCATCCTCAACGCCCACGGAATGGCGGTACCGCACTGGCCCGTCGAGTGGGGCGGCCGCGACTGGACGCCGGTGCAGAAGCACATCTGGCTCGACGAGATGCAGATGGCGTCCGTGCCCGAGCCGCTGCCGTTCAACACCGGCATGGTCGGCCCCGTCATCGCCGCCTTCGGGTCGCAGGAACAGAAGGAAAAGTTCCTTCCGCCCACCGCCAACCTCGACATCTGGTGGTGCCAGGGGTTTTCTGAGCCGGAGGCCGGATCCGACCTGGCGTCGCTGAAGACTCGGGCCATCCGGGACGGCGACGACTACGTCATCAACGGTCAGAAGACGTGGACCACGCTGGCCCAGCACGCCGACTGGATCTTCTGCCTGGTCCGGACCAACCCGGACGCGCCGAAGAGGCAGGCGGGCATCTCCTTCATCCTCGTCGACATGAAGACACCGGGCGTCACGGTGCGGCCCATCAAGCTGATCGACGGCGGATACGAGGTCAACGAGGTGTTTCTCGATGACGTCCGCGTGCCGGCGGCCAACCTGGTGGGCGAGGAGAACCAGGGCTGGAGTTATGCCAAGTTCCTTCTCGGGAACGAGCGCACCGGGGTCACCCGGCTGGGATTCTCCAAGGTTCGACTTGCGCAGGCCAAGGAACGTGCCGCCGAGATCAAGGTCGGGGAGGGAACCCTTCTCGACGACCCGCTGTTCGCGGCCCGCATCGCCGAACTCGAGAACGAGATCGTTGCGTTGGAGTTGACACAGTTGCGGGTGGTCGCGAGCTCGGCCGACGGCAAGCCGAATCCGGCGTCGTCACTCCTGAAGCTGCGCGGCTCCGAATTGCAGCAGGCCACCCTCGAACTGCTCACCGATGTGGCGGGATCCGACTCGCTGCCCTTCGCGGCGGGCAACGACATCGATTCGCCGCTTTGGGCGCAGCGGGCCGCTGCGACATATCTGAACTATCGCAAGGTTTCCATCTACAGCGGGTCGAGCGAAGTGCAGCGCAGCATCATCGCCTCCTCGATTCTCGGATTGTGAGGGCGTGCCATGGATTTCGAACTGAACGACGAGCAGAAGCTGTTGCGCGACACCGCCCGTGACCTGCTCTCTCGCAGTTACGACGCGGAGAAGCGCAATGCCGTCACCGCGACGGAACAGGGCTGGAGTTCCCAGGTGTGGAAGCAGCTCGCGGAGGTGGGTCTGCTGGGGCTGAGCTTCGCGGAAGAGGACGGCGGGATGGGCGCCGGTCCGGTCGAGGTTGCGGCGGTGATGACCGAGATCGGTCGCCGTCTCGCACCCGAACCCGTGCTCGACGCCGTACTGATCCCTGGTGGTCTCGTTGTCGAGAACGGCAGCGCAGAGCAGCGCAGACGGATCCTTCCGGAGGTCTGCGAGGGCAACATGCTGCTCGCGTTCGCTCACCGGGAGCCGGGAGTGCGGTGGCCGTCCACCGAGGTGTCCACCACCGCGGCGCGGGACGGCGACTCCTGGACGCTGATCGGAACGAAGAATCCGGTTCTCCACGGTGGCAGTGCCCACACGATCGTCGTGTCGGCTGCACTCCCGGAGGGTGGCGTCGGGCTGTTTCTCGTCGACGCCGAGGCGACCGGACTCAGCCGCACGTCCTACTCCACCCACGACGGTCTGCGGGGAGCGCAGGTGGACTTCTCGGACACACCCGCCGAGCCGCTCGGCGAGGGCGGCGACGCGTCGCGGGCGATCGAGACCGCGCAGATCCGGGCACAGGCCGCCCTCTGTGCGGAGGCGGTCGGTGCGATGGAGGAGGCGCTGCGCCTGACCACCGAGTACCTGAAGACTCGCAAGCAGTTCGGCGTCCCCATCGCCAAATTCCAGGCCCTCACCCACCGTGCGGCGGACCTGTACGTGTTGCTGGAACTGGCCCGCAGTATGAGCCTCTACGCCACGATGTCGCTGGCCGACGGCACTGTGGACCCCGTCGTGGCGTCGCGGGCCAAGCTGCAGATCGGCCGTTCGGCGAGGAAGATCGGTCAGGAAGCCATCCAGATGCACGGCGGCATCGGCATGACCGCCGAGTACCCGGTGGGTCATTACGTGAGCAGGCTGACGGCCATCGAGCACACCCTCGGTGGCACCGACGACCACCTGCGCGTACTGGCGTCCTCGATGTCGCGAGGACCGGTGGCCCTCATCTAGCCGGGTCTCGGATTGGTATCGGATCGCGCATGTCCGACGTGTCGCGCGAGGACCCCTGGTGTGACGCGGCTAACGTTCTGCGCGCAACACCGTCTTCGAACTCACGGGGGATGCACGTATCTCGGTGAAGGAGCTTTGCCATGGGGTCTGCCGCTGCCAAGACCATTGTGTGGATCAAAACTGTCATGTGGAGCGTGTTCGTCATCGGACTCGTCGGCGCGGGCGTCGGTGTGTCCGAACTGCACGTCCATTGGACCGTGGCGTCGTTGATCGTCGCCTCCGTGTCTGGTCTGATCCTGCTGAGGATCCGTGCCGATGCGCATCCGGAACTCGACGGTGTCGACCGCCGGATTGCTGCCGGCTGAGCGGGACACGCGGCCGTCAGGTCGAGCGGAGGCTGTCGGCCCAGCGGCCGACGTCGCCGCGTTCGAGTGCCACCGCCAGTAGTTCCGGGAACTTGTCGGGCGTGCAGGCGAACGCAGGTATACCCAGCCCGGCCAACGCTGCGGCGTTGTCGTGATCGAACGAGGGGGCACCGTCGTCGGAGAGTGCCAGCAGCACCACCATCTGCACGCCGGCGGCTTTCATCGCGGCCATCCGCCTCAGCATCTCGGTGCGGATGCCGCCCTCGTAAAGATCCGAGATCAGCACGAACAGGGAGCTCTCGGGTCGACGGATCAGTGACTGGCTGTAGGCGATCGCGCGGTTGATGTCCGTGCCCCCGCCCAGTTGCGTGCCGAACAGAACGTCCACCGGGTCGCTCAACTTGTCGGTGAGATCCACCACCGCGGTGTCGAACACGACCAGTGATGTTCGGACGGCGCGGATGGAGGCGAGCACGGCGCCGAACACCGACGCGTAGACGACACTCGAGGCCATCGATCCCGACTGGTCGACGGCAAGGACCACGTCACGCTGCATCGACTGCGATCGGCGCCCGTATCCGATCAGGCGCTCGGGAACAACGGTCTTGTACTCGGGCAGATAGTGCGTGAGATTGGCGCGGATGGTGCGATTCCAATCGACATCGCGCAGTTTCGGATTGGTGGTGCGCGCCACACGGTTCAGAGCGCCGGTCACCGCGGTCGTCGTCTTCTGCGTGATCCGTTTCTCCACCTCTCGGACCACCTTCTCGACCACCCTGCGGGCATCGGCTTTGCTGGATTCGGGCATCACCCGGTTCAAACTCAGCAGGGTGCCGAGGAGGTGGACGTCGGGTTCGACGGCATCGAGCAATTCGGGCTCGAGGAGCAACTGGGTGAGTCCGAGCCGGTCGACGGCGTCTTTCTGCATCACCTGGACGACACTGCTCGGAAAGTACGTGCGGATATCGCCGAGCCAGCGCGCCACCTTGGGTGCGGACCCGCCGAGTCCAGCACTGCGGCGACGGCCTTGCGATCCGTCACCGTCGCTGTCGTAGAGGGCGGACAACGCGCCGTCCATCGCGGTGTCGGACCGGGACGCGAGTCCGCCCATCGAATCGTCGGCGGCATCGCCCAGTACCAGTCGCCAGCGGCGCCGTCGTTCGGCATCCGCAGCTGTAGGCGGGGTCACGGACTCACACTCCCAGAATGTCCGCGACGGTGCGGATCGCGATCGTGCCGCGCCGGGCGTCGACTGCGGTGGGACGCTCGTGGGTGTATCGGCCTTGCACGGACTGCCCGATGGCTTGGCGCTCACCGGCCTCCAGGTCACCGAATGTGCGCCGCAGGAGGGGCAGTACATCGACGAAGTTCTGGGGCCGCAGACCCGACACCCACGCGTCGAGCAGGCGCAGCAGTTCCCGATCGTGGATGAGGAGCACCCCGCCACCTCCGAGGAAGCCGTCCACCCACCCTGCCTTGGCCGCGGGGTCGGCGCCGACGGACAACGCCCGCGACAGGCGGGTGGCGGACTCGGTCTCGCCGATGGTGCCGGCGTCCCGGAGCAGTCGTACCATGCGGCCGATCACCAGACCGTTCACATCGGTGCGGTCGATGAGCCCGGAGAGTGTGCCCAGCCACCGAGCGGACGCACGATCGTTGTCGCGCAGCATCACCGAGGCGTGCACGTCATCGACGGCGCGCCGCACGTCGAGGGCGCTGTCGTCATCGAGACTCGACAGTGCCGACGGGAGGCCCGCGCAGATCCGTACCAGCAGACTGTCGGCAACGCGGGTGAGCGCCGAGACGTCGGTGCCGCGCACGTCTCCGTAGCGCAGGGTGCGGGTGAGGGCGGGCAGTGCGTCCATCAGATGCGTCACGTCGTGGTCGAGTGCGGCCGCGGATTCCAGCGCGTGGGGTAGTTCGACGAGCGCATCGGACAGGTCGGACAGCAGCGATTTCTCGAGCAGCCCGGTGAGCTGGGCGAGGGTTACGCCGGTGGCAGAGGCGTCGTCACGGACCTTCGCGGTGGCGGCCGTCTCGACCGTGGTGCCCCACAGTGACGCCTCGATGATCGCGACGGCGAGGTCGGGCCGCCAGACCAGCGACCACGTCTCGCGGAAGGTACCGGTACCGCGGATCTCGCTCTCGGCGGGCGTCCCCCAGTCGACAGCCAGGATGTTCAACCGGTGGAGGAACCGGGATCGGGCGACGTCGAGATCCTTTCGCAGGTCGAGGTCGATCGTCTTGCCGGTGGCCTGTTGCTTCAGCCGCAGCGTCTTGGACTGCGCGCGTAGGTCGGCATCGAGTGGGACCGTGGGTGCGTCCTCGGGCACGGACCCGAGCGCTTCGCCGACCACGAGCCCGCGGGTGATCAGGTCGAGGAGGACCTCGTCGCCGTCGCACATCACCGCCCGGGTGGCCTCGGTGACCTCGGACAGCCCGGGCAGCGACCGCGACCGCATGGCCGCCAAAGTGTCGGCGAGCCGGACGGATTCGATGACGTGTGCGCTCGACACCGGGAGGTCCTCGTCGCGCAGCACCCGTGCCACCTTGGTGAGCCACCGCGTGATCGGCTTGTCGGGGGTGGTGAAGAGGTGGTGATACCAACCGGGAGAGGTGATTCCGGCGCCATAGCCGGAGGCGGCCGAGAGCCGGGAGTGGGTCCACGGCACCCAGGTCAGCGACGTCTTGATCTTGGGGAGACCCTTGAGGAGGCGGCTGTCGTCGACGGCGGGGCCGAGCGGACCGGCCAGCGCCGGTGCGTGCCAGGCGTCGCACACCACCGCGATCCGCTGGGCGCCCGTCTTCATCGTCTTACGCAGCACCTGACGCATGTATGCCTCGCGCCTGCTCGTCAATTCGTCGAGTTCGACCGTCTCCCGCAGCGCCGACATCGCCTCCGTGATCGCCTCGAAAGTGCCTGTTCCGGAACCGGATTCGATCACCGCATCCCACCACCGCTCGGTGTCGTCGTAGCCGGCGGCTGCGGCGAGCTCGGCCAGCGGATCGTCACGGACGGGCTCGGTCCGGTCGGCGGCGAGCGTGTTCGCGGCGGGCAGGTCGCAGAAACGCACGTCGACACCGTGGCCGACTGCCCAGGACAGTGCCTGCCATTCCGGTGAGAACACCGCGAACGGCCAGAACGCCGCCGTCCCGGGTGCCGTGGTCGCGTACGCCAGCAGCGCCACCGGGGGCTTCACTGCGTCCCCCGCTGTGAGCGGGACCAGCGCATCGGCGTCCGCGGGGCCTTCGATCAGGATGGCGTCGGGGGCGAAGTTCTCGAGGGCGTACCGCACCGATCGCGCCGAACCGGGTCCGTGATGACGGATGCCGAAGACCCGGACGGTGGGCACACGCCCGTCGGTCATCGAGGCATCGGCCATCACCCGCCGACCTCTCGGCACGCCCGATAGAAGTCCGCCCAGTCCTCGCGTTCACGGACGACGGCTTCGAGGTACTCGGTCCACACCACCTTGTCGGCCACCGGGTCCTTCAGCACGGATCCGAGGATCCCGGCTGCCACATCGGATGGCCGCAGGACACCGTCACCGAAATGCGAGGCGAGCGCGAGGCCACTGGTGACCACGGAGATCGCCTCCGCCGTCGACAGCGTCCCGGAGGGTGATTTGAGCTTGGTGCGGCCGTCCCCGGTGACACCGGACCGCAACTCGCGGAACACGGTGACCACTCGGCGGATCTCGTCCACGGTGGCCGGACACGTCGGCAACTCCAGTGAGGCACCGAGTTGTTCGACGCGCCTGGCCACGATGGCCACCTCGTCTTCCTCGTCCGCGGGTAGCGGCAGGACCACCGTGTTGAATCGCCGCCGGAGCGCGGAGGACAGATCGTTGACCCCGCGGTCGCGGTCGTTGGCGGTGGCGATCACGTTGAATCCCTTGACCGCCTGCACCTCGATCCCCAGTTCCGGTACGGGAAGGGTCTTTTCGGACAGCACGGTGATGAGTGCGTCCTGAACGTCGGCCGGGATTCGCGTGAGTTCCTCGATGCGTGCGATTCGGCCGCCTGCCATGGCAGTCATGACGGGGGAGGGCACGAGAGCACCCGTCGTGGGGCCCTCGGCGAGAAGGCGCGCGTAGTTCCAGCCGTACCGGATCGCCTCTTCCGGGGTGCCCGACGTGCCCTGCACCAGCAGCGTCGACTCGCCGGAGACGGCCGCGGCGAGGTGCTCGGACACCCACGTCTTGGCGGTGCCCGGGACGCCGAGCAGGAGCAGTGCGCGGTCGGTGGCCAACGTCGCGACGGCCACCTCGATCAGACGTCGCGGACCCACATACTTGGGGCTGATGACCGTGCCGTCCTCGAGTTCGCCGCCCAGCAGGTACGTGACGACGGCAGCCGGGGACAGCTTCCACGACGGTGGCCGCGGACGCGCGTCCTGTGCAGCCAGGGCGGCGAGTTCGCCGGCGTACTCCTGCTCCGCATGCGGGCGGAGCAGCTGGTGCTGTTCGGCCGTGGTCTCGGTCACTCGAGCTCCTTCAGCAGGCTTCTGCGGTGGTCGATGTGGGCGGCGGCGGCCGTGAATGCCTGCTGCCAGCCGGGGTCGCGGACACGTTCGGCTGCCGCGTGCAGCAGCGGGACCGCGGTGAACGGGAAGTGCGTCTCGGCGCTGCGCAGCGTCGAGTAGTGGCTGTGCCGGGAGAATTGTCCGAGTTCCCTGCCGGATTCGGAATGGCGCCCGGCCACGTCTTCGAGGAGGGCGATCACCCTCTCGGCGAGGCCGAGGGGCCAGGGATGGGGGAGTCCCTCGAGCAGGGCGGTTCCGTCGACCCCGAGGAGGTACGAGTCGGCCTTCCCCGCCTGGATGTAGTCGAGTCGTTCTCGGGCCGGCACGAGTGGAACCACTCGTTTCTCGGTCCTGCGACCTTCCAAGTTCAGAAGTGCGGACGCCCAGCGCCGATTGCGCTGAAGCACCGTCGCATTGGTCCACGCCTCCATCATCACCTCACGCCACTGGTCCTCGATCCGGATCTCCAGAGCCCTGGCGGCGGAACCGATCATGCTCTCCCACACCGACAGGGGAGCGGCGGTGACCACCATCCGTAGCCACCATCTGCGGATTCCCTTGTTCTTGAAGTGGATGTCCTCGATGCCGTCGCGCCGGGCCGAATCATCCAGGGAACCGGGCATGTTCACGACGAGCCGGGTGCGGAGCGGTTTCTTCTCCACCCGCACCCAGGCCCGGGCACGGGCCGCCATACGAGCGGCGAATGCGGACGACGGCAGCTGGCGGAGCAGCTGGACGGCGGACTGTCGTACCTCCTTCCGGCGGTCGTCGAGAGCATGCTCGAGGAGGTCGGCGTCCTCGTTGCCGAGTCCGGTTGCGAGTAGCGCAATGAACGCGGCCCGATGCTCGCCGCGTTCGGAATCCCAGGTGTGGCGCAGGGCGGACAGTGCGGCAGCGGGATCCACCGTGCGCATCCGGGTCAGCCATTGCAGGCGCTCCTGATGCGAACCGTGCCTCCACACGGAGTCGTCGTGATCGGCCTGCCTCGACAGCGTCGACCACTCCGGGTTGCAGGCGGCGAGCCACTGCCCGCGCGGTCCCACCAGGCGCAGAATGTTTTCGCGGTGGGTGTCGTTGACGCGGGCGACGGCCATCAGATCGGCGACGAGGTGATCGGGGGCCCGGTAACCGTGTTCGGCCGCCACGGTGAACCATTCGGTCAGAGTCCATGATTTCGTGGCGAGCAACTGCATCAGATGGGACGCCGCCGCCGGGGGCAGTTGGAGCCGCGGATCGTCCTCGGCGGGTGCGGGCAGCACCTGGGCCGAGGGGGTCGCCCCACCCGCTAGATAGGCGTTCTCGAGGGCGGCCGCTCCGAGCAGTGTCCCGGCGGGATCACCCGAGAGCGACTGCGCTGGTTCGGC
>NZ_JBAQEO010000448.1:0-6257 GCF_049286785.1 Rhodococcus sp. (in: high G+C Gram-positive bacteria)
CCTACGAACAGGAAATTTCCGTGAGTCCACACCCCACCGGAGGTGACACGTGCTCGAGTCCGATGACCGACGCGCACGCAACGACGATCTGCGATGCCGGATCGATTCCATGCTCGACACGCTGCAACGCCAGCGCCAGGATCTCGACTTCGCCCGTGTCGGGATCGCGGGAATAACGGGTGAGGGATTCTCAGCCGACGGACTGGTCCGGGTCGGTGTCGATGCCGCAGGCGTGCTGACAGGCGTGACCCTGGCGTCGGACGCGTTCCGGCGCACCACTCCCGAACACCTGGGCCGATCGATGACCGCCGCCGCACAGCAGGCTGTTGCCGAGGCACGCAGTCGGACAGCCGAATTGATGGCCCCGGTACTCGATGCGCGTGGTGAACTACCCGACCTGTCCGAAATCGTTCCCGGAGCGCCTGGCCTGCACGATCTCCTACCACCCCTGCCTGTGCCGCAACCCGAGACCGGCAAGGAAGATCGCTGGGGACACTCGATCCTGCGTGGGGCAGGCGAATGACCGCCACGTTATGGGTCGATCCCGACCATTTACGCTCCGTCGCACCACGATTCGATCAACTGGCCGACACCGCGGGGCGTCTACGGGCGAGGCTCGTCGACGGCCTCGACGCCGAGGGTGTGAGCTGGGGAAACGACGAGGGCGGTGACGTATTCGCCACAGATTACGTGCCCGCGTCCGAGTCCGCGGTCGAAGCGATCACCACTCTGCTGGGCGTGCTCACGGGGATCGGTGACCGGTTACGCGAAACCGCTGGCGCCTTCGAAGGCACCGACATCCAGTTCGCCCAGCGGCTGGACGGGCACCTCTGATGGGCATCGAGATTCCCGGCATGTTGAAACCGGTGGCCTGGCTGGCATCAGGCAGTGACTGGCCGGAAGGCGACGAAACCTCCCTGCGAAGACTCGCCGAAGAATGGGCAGCGGCCGCCGCCGGACTCGGTGACCTTGCCTCGCGGGGAGACTCCGCGATCCGAGACGCACGGTCCGCCGTCGAGGGCGACATCGACGCAGCGATCGACCAGCACTGGCGCCGCCTCGATGGGGATACCGGGGCGCTGGAACAGCTGATCAGGCTGTGCGACAGTCTTTCTGACTCGTGCGAATCCACGGCGACAGATGTCGAGTACGCGAAACTCTCGATCATCGCGGCGTTGACGATCCTGCTCGCCGAACTCGTCGCGATGGCCGCGGCCGCCGTCCCCACCCTCGGTGCCAGCACCGCGGGCGCCGTAGCCGCTGAGGCGGCCACGCAGGTGACCATACGGATCATCATCCGCGACCTGATTCTGTCGATCATCGAGCACGCAGCGATCGAGGCTGCCAAGAGCGTGGCACTCGACGGCGCACTCCAGACACTCCAGATCATCACCGGTGGCCGAGACGCTTTCGACACCGCGATGTTGCGCGACTCTCTGATCTCCGGTGCCGTCGAGGGTGCGGAGAAAGCACTGTCCGGTGAGGAAGGTTGGGGTGATCGAATGGCGGCGAACACCGATCGCGACGCTTCCCCGAGATCGTGACACCATTTCGGGAGCGAGCAGGTTCCGCACTTGTTACGGTCGAACGAGGCGGATTGGCGGCCGTCCGAATTCGGGCCGCGGTCGGAGGCTGCGGCGAGCCACGTCGACGGGAGTCGCGATGTTCGAATTCTCAGAGAATTCCGTCTACTCGATGCCCGCCCATTTCGGGCCACTGCAATCAGGCAACCCGAGGGCGTACCGGTATGACGATGTCACCTCGATCATGATCGTCTACGAGACCGACGGAGACGCTCTCGCCCAATTTCTGCCCGAGGGCTTCGAGGTGACTGATCCGATTCTTGCCATCTCGTACGAGAAATGCCGCGCGGTGGATTGGATGTTCGGAGGTCAATACAATCTGATCGCCGTCAACGTGCCCGTCGTATACACCCGCACACCGGAACCGCTCGCAGGTTTTTACGCACTCGTGGTGTGGGAGAACAAGACCTGTCCGATGCTGACCGGACGCGAAGCGACAGGCGTGCCGAAGGTCTTCGCCGACATCGAGGAACACCACCAACTCGGCGACTACTGTTTCACGAACGCCAGCTACGAGGGGTCCAGGTTCCTCCGACTCGAAATTCACCGGACGCAGGAAATGGCCGCGGAGGAGGTAGCGATGAGAAATCAACAGCCACAGTTGAATTGGTTCGGCTGGCGGTATATCCCGAACATAGGGACCTCGGGAGCGGCGCTCAGCCACGCCACGTTGTTCCCGCAGGAGACGATCGTCAAGTCCGGCTGGCACGGGGAGGGCGCGGTGCAGTGGGACGCACTCACGCGGGAACAGCATCCCCTCCAAGCCCATATCATCTCGGCGTTGAGCAGGCTCCCCATCGGCGCCCACGTGCGATCCGAGATCGTGGAAAAGGTCGCCATCGGACGGTCCGACCTCGCCAGATCCCTGCCCTGAATCCCGCATTCCCGCGCAGGCACGACCACGAGGACATCACCATGACCAACGAGTACTTCGCAGATAAGGTGTGCATCGTCACCGGGGCGGCGTCGGGGATCGGGTACGCCGTCGCCGACGCGCTGCTGCAGCGCGGTGCGCGCGTCACCATGGCAGACAGAGACAGTGAAAGCTTGGCCTCGTGCCTCGCGGAGCTGGAAGGCATCCACCCGCACCGGGTGCGGACCGCGACCGTCGACGTCACCGTCGAGAACCAGGTCATGGAGTTGATTGAGCAGGTCGACGCCACGGAGGGCAGGCTCGATGCCCTGTTCAACAACGCCGGAATCGGAGGCACCCTGCCGATCGGGGAGGCGACATCGGAGCACTGGCGCCGCATCATCGACGTCAATCTGTGGAGCGTCATCTATGGCGTTACCGCGGCCCTGCCGATCATGCGACGACAGGGCAGCGGGCACATCGTCAACACCAGCTCGTTCGCCGGGCTCGTGCCGATGCCTTACCAGTCGCTGTACGGCGCCACGAAATTCGCGGTGTCGGGCATGAGCGAGGCTTTGCGCTATGAACTCGCGGACGAAGGGATCCACGTCTCGGTGGTCTGCCCTGGCAACGTTGCCACACGCATCTTCGGCACCCCGATCATCGGGAAGCGGGTCGAGGTCGAGCCTCCCGCCGACGCGATTCCCGCGCCCGAGGCTGCTCAGATCATTCTCGCCGGCGTCGAAAACCGGGAGGGCATCATCGTCTTTCCGGAATCAGCGCGGACCGCGTGGCGCAGCTACTGGGCCGACCCGACTGCCACGGAGCCGCTGCTGACGGATCTGGCCCGCCAACGTCGCGAGTCGTATCGGACGACAGGCGGTGACTCCTAGGATCGAACAGGACGATATCGTCTGTACCTGCACAAACACATCACACGGGGTACCGCTCGATCACGTGGTTTCGTGGCAAGCGTGGCCAAAATATGGGTTCTGGCCCACTTTTCGTGGCGGATCCCGAGGACGTCAGCGGCTGAGGAGTATTCGTTTGCGGAGCGGGGCGAAGCCGGCGCGTCCACAAATCTTCCGCTCGAGCATCTTAGAGCTTGTCTCATGTGGGGAGCTTCTTGAAGCAGGTGAGTGCGGCGGCGAGGCGGACGAATCCGGCGAAGTGTTCACCGCGGCGCTCGTAACGAATAGTCAAACGCCGGTAGCCGGTGAGCCAGGCGATGGTGCGTTCGATCTTCCACCGATACCGGCCGAGCCGGTCGTTCCTCTCGATACCGCGCCGGGCGATGCGCGGGACGATGCCACGCTCACGTAGCCACCGACGGTGGACGTCGTAGTCGTAGCCCTTGTCGGCTCGAAGCTTCCCCGGTTTTCGGCGGCGCGGACCGCGCCGGGACTTCACCGCAGGGATCGCGTTGACCATCGGTTGCAGCAGAGTGCTGTCGTGCGTGTTCGCTCCGGAAACCTCGACGACCAGCGGGATTCCATTCGACTCGGACAGGACGTGGATCTTCGATCCCTTCTTGCCGCGGTCGACCGGACTCGGACCGGTCAGCGAGCCCCCCTTTTTGCCCGGACGCTCGCCGCGTCCAGGATCGCTGCCGTCCAGTCGAGTTCGCCGGCGCTGCCCAGCCGGTCGAGCACCGCCCGGTGTAGTTTCTCGAACACCCCGGCCGCCGCCCACGCGGTAAACCTTCGGTGCGCGGTCGGAACGGTGACCCCGAACGAGGGCGGCAGATGCCGCCACGCGCATCCGCTGGTGAGCACGTACACGATCGCGGTGAACGCTGCACGATCGTCGACCGGTGCACTGCCACCTCCCTGCGGGCGTGCGGCGAATCGCGGAATCAGCGGTTCGGTGATCTCCCACAACGCATCCGGCACCAATCGCAGTGACAACCCATCTACCACGCGTGACATTATGTCCCATAAGTCACTTCATCCACGTGAGACACGCTCTTAACCTGAATCCGTGGATCGGTGATCTCGGTGGCTGTCGGGTCCGATTGTTGGTGATGTCATCGGGCGAAGCTGTTGGTGGGCATGGTTGGCCTGCTGACCGGTTGTCAGCTCGTCCACTTGGTTTCCGGGTCGGGGCCGGTGTGGCCGGGTTGTCGAGTCGAGCCGCTAGTGGTGGTTCGTAGTCGATGATGTTGTCCCAGAGGGTTGTCAAGTCTGCTTGTCGTGGCCAGTGAGCCGGAAGGTGGAGCACGGGTTTGCGTGCAGGCCGGGCGAATCGGGCGGGAACGTTGACCAGGTGTCGGCGCAGTGTGGCGCCGCGGGCGAAGACGATGATGGTCCATGCGGTCCTGGACGGCGACCGCTCCGTCGCGACCATGGCCGGCGACCACCGGTGCGGCTTGCACACCGCGCACGAGGTCGTCGCCGATGCCGATCATGGAAGCCGAGCGGGTGACAGGAATTACACCAGTCGAGTCTTCCGGTCTGCTAACCGGGGCGTTGCCGGAACCATAGCGTGGCAACCCATTTCTCGCCACGCCGCACGGGTTCCCCTGCATGAAGCGATTTCTTATCCCGCATGATCCCCCGGCGCGTGCAATTCTCGAACATCAACATCGCACCGGTCTGCGGTGTGACTTCCACGCCTAGCCGTGGGAAGATTGTGGCGCCGCCGGTTAATTGGTCGTTGAGGTAGCCGATTGCGGTATGAGTACGTTGGCCTCGGCCTTTGGTGTACCTCCGGCCCAGAACGAGTGGATACGCGTCGAAGTGCGGTTTGTATTGGCCTCCAACGGAATAGCGGATAACATTCAAACTCTCGCTGAGGCGGGCATCGATGCCGGCGCCAACGCTCATCGCATCGACGATCGCGCTCACAGTTGGACTATGGTCGTGAGCGAACTTGGCGACTTCGCAGGTCCGTCCGAGACTCGTTGCTTCGCCGGCACGCTGACTCACCAACGCCGTGCTGAGGACTGGGGCGGCGATAGCGATCAATGACTGGGCGAGATCAGGCTCGATGACGCCCAATGTGAGGGCGATTCGAGGTGCGTCACACAACACTGCGGTGCGGCCGGAATCTGACATACGCCCTCCTAACATTAGGGTGGGGTCGGGATGGGGAAGAACAGTATCTATCGTTGAAGGCCGCTCGGTGGACGAATTCGCCGAATCCGCTTCCCAAGGGAAGTTCTGTCCGTGTCGTCGAGCGGGCCTGCAGCAGACCTCGCGGCGCGAAGCCGCCTGCCGCCGAATACGATCAGCAGCAGGACGGTCGCGCCGGTGTACCACCGAAACCCTCTGCCGGATGCGGCCGCGGCGAACACCATGGCCGCAAGCATCAATACGGTGACAATTGCCAGCACGGAACACCTAGCTCACAATGGCGCGGGCCCTTTTTCAATCACCGACACGGTATGAGGTCGGACAACATCACGCCCCCAAAACAAGTGCGAAGAGTCAGTTTTCCGCGAAATGTCCGCGAAGGGTCCAGCCCCTGGACTACCGTGGGGTTTCGTCGGCGCGGAAGTCGGACGCAGGCATCAAGTGGAATGGACAGAGACTGAGAGGAAGATCTTATGGGCTCACTCGAGGGCGTGCTCCACTTCATTCAGAATATGCTCGGCATGCTGTTCTCCGGTTCGAAAGAACCGCCTACTCCCCCTCCCGTATAGCTCGACTGCTCTGTCTGCCCGGACCTGTCAGGCCCGGGCTGACGTCTCTGAAGGTGACACGGCCGCGGGTCGCGCCCGGAAGTAATCTCGGTGCCGAACAGCGCCCAGCCAGCTCTGGTGTCAACGCGACCGCCGGTAGTGCGCGGAAGTGAGTTCGACGAGTTCGTCGCGACTGATC